>DATMUT010000695.1:0-4247 GCA_035563755.1 Novosphingobium sp. | reverse complement strand
CTACCGCGCCGCACAGCACAAAGGCGCTGCGCCACGGTTCGACCGCGCCATGGCCGGGCACCCACAGGTGTAGCCCCGAGCCCACGATCCACCCCGGAATGACCGAGGACAGGCCTGAGCCGATGCTGGCGCCGATCAGGTAGCAGGCAATCGCCCGCCCGCGCCGCGCCGGTCCGAACAGGTCGGCGATGAGCGAGATGGCCGCCGGGGCCAGCGCCGCCTCGCCAAGGCCCACCAGCGTGCGAAAGGCAAAGAAGCTGGCAAAGCCGGGAGCAAGGCCGCAAGCCATCGTCGCCAGGCTCCACAGCGTCAGGCTGCCGGCAATTACCATGCGCCGCGTGCGATGGTCGACCAGCCAGCCCACGCCCAGCCCAAGCACGCCCGAGAGCAGGCTGTAGGCCAGGCCCAGCAAAAGGCCCATCTGCTGGTCGTTAATCGCAAATTCGTGCCGGATAGGTTCGGCCAGCACGCCCACGATCGCCTTGTCGATCGAATAGATGATGGCCGACAGGAACAGCAGCAGCATGGGCCACACAGCCGCGCGCATGGGAGGGAACGGGGGGGGGGACGGGGCGGCGCCAGTATCGGCGCCCGATTGCGGGGAGGGGAAGGCCATGGCGTTAGCGGGTCAGGTGTGCGCGGGCGCGAGAGGGGGCGGGCAGCATGGATGGGCTTTCGATTTGCGGCAATGGTCAGCGGGCGGCGCGGCGGATCAGCCGGCCAGGCAGGGCGCCGGTGGGCGTGTCGTTGCGATGCGTGACCACGCCCGACACGATGGTGGCGACATAGCCTTGCGCCTCTTGCGTGAGGCGTCGGCCACCAGCGGGCAGGTCGAAGCTGGCGCGCGGTGGGTGTAGTTTCAGGTGCGTATGGTCGATGATGTTGATATCGGCCTTCAGCCCGGTGGCGATGCGGCCCCGGTCGGTCAGCCCCATCACGCTGGCGGTGTCTTGCGTCATCAGGCGCACCGCTTGCGGGATTGTCAGCTTTTCGCCCTCGCGGTCGCGCGTCCAATAGGTGAGCAGATAGGTCTGCATCGAGCCGTCGCAAATGGCCCCGCAATGCGCGCCGCCATCGCCAAGGCCCAGCACCGTATCGCCACGGGTCAGCATGTCATGCACGACATCGAGGTTGAAGGCGGTGAAATTGCGCGCCGGGAAATAGAGGATCGCCTGACCGTCCTGTTCGAGCAGCAGGTCATAGGCCAGTTCGGGCATGGTCTTGCCCTCGCGCGCGGCGATATGGTCGAGGCGCTGCGTTTCGGGCGGGGAATAGTCCGGCTCGGCCCCCATCGGGTAGAACAGGTGCAGATAGCGCATGAACAGCGGGTATTGCGCCGGATCGAGCTTTACGCCCTCATATTCGGCCAGAATGCGCGCGCGGGTTTCGGGCTTGCGCATTTCGGCCACGCGCCGGGCCAGAGGCAGGGCGTCGATCGCGTCGTAACTGGGGCAGGCGCGGAAAGGGTGCAGGCTCAGTTGCAGGCCCATCAGCACGCCCACCGGCCGACCCACCACTTGGCCCAGCATGTCGGTGCCGGCCGTGCGCGCATCGGCGCAGGCGGTGGCAATCTCGTGCCAGCGGTCGGGCGCTTCGTTATATTGCAGCAGCGGGAAGGTGACGGTGTGACCCGATTCCTGAGCGACGCGCTGCAACAGGCGGAACTCGCTGGAAAAACCGTTGGCCGTGTCGAATTCCGACGCCGACATGAACAGCGCCTTGCCATGGGGCTTCATGGCCAGGGCGATCGTCATCAGCTCGTCCTCGCTGGCGGTGGTCACGGGCAATTGCTCGCCCCCTGCCGTGCGGTGGCCAATTACGCGCGTGGTCGAAAAGCCGAAGGCGCCTGCTTCCATGCCCTCTGCCACCAGCGAGGCCATCTTCTGCATGTCGCGGCTGGTGGCCGGCTCGCGGTCGACGGCGCGCTGGCCCATCACCCACACGCGAATGGGAATGTGCGGCACGGCCACGGCAAAGTCGGCATCCATCTGCCGATCTTCCAGCGCGTCCATATAGTCGGGAAAGGTCGTCCAGTTCCACGGCAGCCCTTCGGCCATTACGATGCCGGGTATGTCCTCGACGCCTTCCATCACGTCGATCATCGTCTCGCGCATTTCGGGCTTGCAGGGGGCAAAGCCCACGCCGCAATTGCCCAGCAGCACGGTTGTCACGCCATGGTTGGTCGAAGGCGAGAAGTGGCTGTCCCACGTGACTTGCGCGTCGTAATGGGTGTGCAGGTCGACAAAGCCGGGCGTGACCAGCAGGCCCTTCGCGTCGATCTCCTGCGCGCCGGCACCGGTTATCTGGCCCACGGCGGCAATCCGCCCGCCGGTAATGGCGATGTCGGCATCGAACAGGTCGGCGCCCGTGCCATCGGCAATGGTGCCGCCGCGTATGACGAGATCGAAGTCAGCCATCGGTTCCCTTTCCGCTCATTTTCGTGAGGCCAGCGCCGTGCAGGCCCGGGCCAGCAGTTCGCCATGCGCCTGCGGGTCGAGCGCCACGCCCAGCGTCGAGCACGGCCCGCCAATCGTGCGCGAGCGATGACCCCGCCCGCTGTTGTCGAAAGTCATCAGTACGTTGCCCGGCACGAACACGTGGCGCATACCGTCGGTCGTTTCGATTTCCCAGCTGCCCGACAGCACGATCGACAGGCCGGCCAGATGGGCCACATGCCATTCGCCAAAGTCGGGCGCGTCGCCATGTGCCACGCCAAAACCGGTGGCAGGCGTAATGCCTGCCCAGCGCACCTTGCCGTCGGTGCCCAGTTCCTTGCGCGCCAGCGAGAGATAGGTGTCGACCAGCGTGGAGCCGCCATCCGGCAGGGCCAGCACCGCCTTGCAGGGCGCACCTTCGAGAGCGGAAAGGTCGAGTGGCATGCGATTTCCTCAGAGCTGTGGGGTGTTATGCCGGTGAGTGTCACCCCAAGCAGGCCTGCGGGCAAGAGGCATCCGTCGATCGTCAGCCCCCGGTCCAGATCTTTGCCCTGTCGCTCGATCCGCGCGCCGGGCACAGCGCCTTGGGCAATTGCACCGAAACCATGAACGATCCGTCCGGCCCCGCGCGCGAGATGTGCCCCTTGCCGGTGCAGTCCTCGGCAAAGGCGATGTCGCCATAGACAAGGTCGTGGAACGTGCCATCGGCCAGGCCAATGCGCATCGTGCCGAAAATGGGGATGAGCAGGGTGGGCTGGTTGGCCACGTGGAAATCGAAGCCGCCATCGGGCGCGGTGCCGCCAAGGCTGACCCTTTCGGCGCCGCGGCGCAGGAACATGGCCACCTGTGCCATGCCGGGGGCGGTCACGGGCAGCGTCTCGATGCGCGAAAGGCCATCGTCGCCGGTGTAGAGATGGAAGGCGCGCTTGAGCCAGGGCATGGTGCCGTGACCGGGGAAATCGAGCGGAACGGGCGGGCGCGGTGCGGCAAGGGCTGCGGCGGATTCGGCCTGTGCGGTGGCGGCCAGCCCCATGCCGCCGGCCATGCCCAGCAGGCCGGCCATGAGGTGCAGCGCCTCGCGGCGATTATTGCCCGAACTGTCGTCGCCCGCGAGGAGGGGGGAGGGGGAAGCGGAGTCGATCATGTCGCGATCTTTCTTCTGGGCGATGACAAGTCTGGCCGGTGTTGGTGCCCGGTATTTGTGCCCGGTATTCGTGCAACGTCATGCAGGTGTGCCATTGCTGCAAGGATCAGAAAATGTGCATCCGACAGGCGGGCATTCGGGCGCGCGAAATCGCAATATGCCGCCGCATGGTGGTGGATCTTGGAGGATTGGCCCGATTTTTATGTGCACTGCGTGATGGCTATATGTGCAAAAAGCGTGGCGCTTTTTATGGGCTATCCTGCCCGCCTGTCGGTGAAAGTCGGGCCGCGCGTCTTGGTTGCTGCTGTCTGGCGTGGCACATAAAGACTTTGTAACAGCTTGCCTTGCCCCGGCAGGCGGACGCAAGCGGACGCTTGCGTCTCTTCACCATACGAGAGGTTTCATGCGTATTGCTTCGATGATTGCGCTTGGCGGTGCCGGCCTTCTGGTCGCTGCGGCAAGTGTTCTGCCCGCCGTTGCCGCGCCTGCTCCTGCGCCTGCCGATGTGGCTGCGGGCAAGCGCGCTTTCCTCAAGTGCATGGCGTGCCATGCCACCACGGCTGGCGCTCCTGCCAAGGTTGGCCCGACGCTGGCCGGCGTTGTGGGCCGCACGGGCGGGTCGCTGGCTGGCTATCGCTATTCGGCGGCGCTGGCGGCAGCCAAGCCGG
>DATMUT010000694.1:0-5586 GCA_035563755.1 Novosphingobium sp. | reverse complement strand
CAAGGCGGGCGACCTGCGCCACATGCGCGAGGACAAGGCCAAACCCGCCTCTCAGCCCCCGCAACCGTGAAGCATGTGCTGATCTGGATTGCGCGGGCCTGGCAGTGGGGCCCATCGCGGGTCCTGCCGCCCACTTGCCGCTATGCGCCCAGCTGTTCGGCCTATGCGATCGGCGCGCTGCAAAAATACGGCGCAATTAAGGGTGGCTGGCTGGCGTTGAAGCGTCTATTGCGCTGCCATCCGTGGGGCGGCCATGGGTACGATCCTGTACCCTGAGGGCGGCCCCTCTGTCTGTTGAAGCTCTACAAAGGTTTGGGGATTTCCTGCGTGAACAACCAGCGCAACATGATCATCGCCATGGCGCTCAGCCTGCTGCTGTTGTTCGGGTGGGAAAGCGCCTCGCGCTATTTCTGGCCCGAGGCGAACAAGCCGCATCCCGTGGCCGCGCCCACCGCGACCGCCAGCGCCAAGCCCACCCGCGAGGGCGGCCTGGCCGACCCGCTGGACAAGGCGGTCGAGGCCAAGGAGCTGCAGGCCGATCTGGCGCATGGCGCCCGCCTGCCGATCGCGGCGCCGGGCCTGTCGGGTTCGGTCAATCTGGTCGGCGCGGTGATCGACGACCTGTCGCTTAACCGCCACAGCGCCTCGGTCGAGAAGAACAGCGGCCCTGTCCGCCTGTTCTCGCCCGCGGGCAGCCCGGCGCAGCATTTCGCGCAGGTGGGCTGGGTCGGGCAGGGCGTCGCGCTGCCCACCGGCCAGACCGTGTGGAGCGCCCCTGCCGGCGCCAGGCTGACCCCGGCAACGCCCGTTACGCTGAGCTGGATCAACCCCACCGGCCAGACCTTCACCATCCGCCTTGCCATCGACGATGACTACATGATCACCGTCACGCAAGGGGTCGACAACAAGGGCACGGCGCCGGTTTCGGTGCAGCCCTTTGCCCTGATCAACCGCACGCAGAAGACCGCCAGCGTCGATTCGTGGAATATCCACTCGGGTCCGTTTGGCGCGTTTGACGGTGCGGTGCAGTTCAAGCCCAAGTACAAGGCCGTGACCGAGGCCGGGCAGACGAACAACACCGGCAAGCCCGACTGGCTGGGCTTTACCGACATCTACTGGATGAGCGTGCTGGTGCCCGACACCGCGCGCGTGGCCAGCAGTGATTTCCGCGCACTTGGCGGCGACCTGTTCCGCGCCGACATGCTGTATCAGCCGACGATCGTCGCGCCGGGCCAGCATGGCGATGTGACCACGCGTCTGTTCGCCGGCGCCAAGGAAAGCCTCGTCCTCGACCGCTATGAGGCCGGCAGCAACGGCCAGGCGGCCATCCCGCACTTCGGCCTGGCCATCGACTGGGGCTGGTTCCGCTGGTTCGAGAAGCCGATCTTCTGGCTGCTGCGCTCGATCTTTCACTATGTCGGCAACTTCGGCGTGGCCATCATCCTGCTCACGCTCATCGTGCGCGGCGTGATGTTCCCTGTGGCGCAGCGCCAGTTCGCCAGCATGGCCTCGATGCGCGCCATCCAGCCCAAGCTGAAGAGCCTGCAGGAGCGCTACAAGGACGACCGGCAGAAGCTTCAGGAAGAGACCATGAAGCTGTACAAGGAAGAAGGCGTGAACCCGCTTGCGGGCTGTCTGCCGATCTTCCTGCAGATCCCGGTGTTCTTCGCGCTCTACAAGGTGCTGATGGTGTCGATCGACATGCGCCACCAGCCCTTCATCCTGTGGATCCGCGACCTGTCCTCGCCCGATCCGCTGCACATCCTCAACCTGTTCGGCCTGCTGCCGTTTGACCCGCCCTCGTTCCTGGGCATCGGCATTCTGGCGCTGATCCTCGGCGTGACGATGTGGGGCCAGTTCAAGCTGCAGCCGGCCGCGCCCGATCCGGCCCAGCAGCAGATGATGGCGATCATGCCGTGGATGATGATGTTCGTCATGGCGCCTTTCGCCTCGGGGCTGCTGATCTACTGGATCACCTCGAACCTGCTGACCATCGCCCAGCAGCGCTACCTGTATGCCCGCCATCCGCAGATGAAGGCGATGGTGCAGAAAGAGCGCGCTGATGTGGCCCGCGCGGCAAAGAGCAAGAAGTGAGCAAGCCGGAAACCTTTGATGGCGCGAACCTGCCCGAGGAAGGGCAGGACGCCGAGCTGATCGAGCGCGCACGGCGCCTGTTCTCGGGGCGGATCGACTTCCTTCTCTCGGCGCCCTCGCTCAAGTTCCTGCCCGATCCGGCGGTGCCCGAGGTGGCCTTTGCCGGCCGGTCGAACGTGGGCAAGTCCAGCCTGCTCAACGCGATCACGGGGCGCAAGTCGCTGGCGCGCACCTCGGTCACGCCGGGGCGCACGCAGGAGCTGAACTTCTTCGACGTGGGCGGGGTCGAGGGCGAGCTGCCCGATTTCCGCCTGGTCGACATGCCCGGCTATGGCTTTGCCAAGGCCCCGCCCAAGGTGGTCGAGAACTGGCGGCGGCTGGTGCGCGATTTCCTGCGCGGGCGGGTGGTGCTCAAGCGCACGCTGCTGCTGATCGACAGCCGGCACGGCATCAAGCCGCCCGACGCCGAGATGATGCAGATGCTCGACGAAGCGGCGGTGGGCTATCGCATCATCCTGACCAAGGCGGACAAGGTGAAGGCCAGCGAACTGGCCGATACCCATGCCAAGGTGCTGGCCGAGGCGCGCAAGCATTCGGCCGCTTTCCCGCAGGTGGCGATCACCTCGTCGGAAACCGGGCTGGGCGTTGCCGAAATCCGCGCCGCGGTGCTGTCCGACGCCGAGCTGTAAGGCAGGGGGCATCCTGCTGAAATCGGGCGGCTTTGCCCGGTTGCTTTGCCTCCTCACGTTGCTTTGTCACATTACCGGGCTACACTTGCGGGCCTTTCCCCCCAAGAGGTCGCCCGATGATGCTGCGTAATGTGTTCAAACCGATGATGGCCGGTGTGGCCGCCCTTGCGCTGGGCTGGGCCGGCCCGGCGCTGGCATGGGGCGAAGTGGGCCATCGCACCGTGGCCGACATCGCGCAGGCCAATGTCTCGCCCGCCACCCGCGCGCAGATCGCCACGCTGCTGGCCGCCGAAAAGGGGCTGGGCACGCCGCAATGCGCCGTCAAATCGCTGGCCGATGCGGCGGTGTGGCCCGATTGCCTGCGCGGCGAGGCGTGGCGCTGGTCCTACACCTTCCCCTGGCATTACCAGGACGGCGAGGTGGATGCCCCCGCCTTCGACATCAAGGCCAACTGCAGCTACGCCGCCTGCGTGACCGGCCAGATCGAGCGCACCCGCCGCGAACTGGCCGACAGCAGCCTGCCTGCCGCGCAGCGCCTGTTGGCGCTGGCCTTCCTCGTGCATTTCGTGGGCGACCTGCACCAGCCTCTGCACGCGGCCGAGCATGACCATGACGCGGGCGGCAACGGCGTAAAGGTGCTCCGCCCCGGCGAGACCAAGCCCGATTCGCTGCACTGGATCTGGGACAAGGACGTGGCCGAGGCCGCTGTTGCCCTGCCCGGACCGCCGCTGGTGCGGGCCTATAGCGCCGATGAGCGGGCCGCCATCGCCACCGGAACGGTCGAGGACTGGGCGAAGGAAAGCTGGATCATCGCCCGCGACAAGGTTTATCCGCAGGTCTATGGCCACCGCGCCGGCCCTGCCGACCACGCCCGTGAGCCGATCGCCTTCACCAGCGCCATGCTGGCCGCCGACGCCCCCATCGGGCGCGAGCGGTTGAGGCAGGCCGGGCTGCGCTTGGCCAAAATGCTGGACGCCGCGCTGGGGCAATAGGCTGCCGGTTCCCGCCAATCGCCTCGGGCACGGAGGCGATTGGCGGGCCATCTCGCGCGCAGGCCCCTTGCGATAGCGGCCACTTTTGCTAGTCCGGCGCGATGAGCGAACTGACCAAGCCCGCAACCGCGGCCAAGGCGGCCGATGTCGCCGCCCTGACCGAGGCGTTGATCGCCTGCCCCAGCGTGACGCCGGCCACCGGCATGGTGTTCGACTGTCTCGAGGAGATGCTCGCGCCGCTCGGCTTTGACGTGCAGCGCTTTGTCGTCGGCGAGGCGCCCGATGGCCCGGTCGAGAACATGTTCGCCATTCGCCAAGGCCCTGTGGGCAGCCGCCATTTCGCCTATGCCGGCCATGTCGACGTGGTGCCGCCGGGCGAGGGCTGGAGCAGCGGCCCCTTTGCCCCCGAAAGGCGCGGCACGCCCGAAACCGGCGAGATCATCCTGGGCCGGGGCGCGGTCGACATGAAGGGCTCGGTGGCGGCCATGATCGCGGCTGTGCGCGACATTCCGGCCGATGCGGGCACCATCAGCTTCATCATCACCGGCGACGAGGAAGGCCCCGCGACCTATGGCACGCTGGCGCTGATCGATCACATGAACGCGCAGGGCGCCCGGCCCGACCTGTGCCTTGTGGGCGAGCCGACCTCGGTCAACCGGCTGGGCGACATGATCAAGGTCGGGCGGCGCGGCTCGGTCAACATCTGGCTCGAGGTCGAGGGCGTGCAGGGCCACGTGGCCTATCCGCATCTGGCCGACAATCCGCTCACGCGGCTGGTCGCGCTGCTGGGTGAGCTCAAGGGCCATGTGCTCGACACCGGGACCGACTGGTTCCAGGCCTCGAACCTTGAGATTACCGACGTGTCCTGCGGGAACCCGGCCACCAATGTGATCCCGGCCAGGGCGCAGGCGCGCGTGTCGATCCGTTTTAACGACCTGCACACCGGGCAGAGCCTGGCCGACTGGGTGGCGCAGGTGGCCGCCCGGCACGGCGCCACCACGCGGCCGGTCATCTCGGGCGAGGCGTTTTTGACGCCGCCGGGCGATTTCTCGGCGCTGGTATGCGGGGCGATCGCGGCCGAAACCGGCATCGAGGCCGAGATTTCGACCAGCGGCGGCACGTCGGACGCGCGTTTCCTGAAAGACCTGTGCCCCGTGATCGAGTTTGGCCTGTGCAACGCAACCATGCACAAGCGCGACGAGGCCGTGGCCGTGGCTGACCTTGAGGCTTTGGCGCGCATTTTCGGTCGCATTGCGCGGGGCGCGCTGGCCGCGGGCTGATCTGGCACGCTTTGGGGGATATACGCGGTTGCGCTGCATTGCCGTTAGCGCATCGTGTTGATAGCCTTGCTCTTCACCTCCGCCGCGCGGGCGGGGGGTGGGGAGCAACCGGGCGCGAGACACTTCGCCCCGAAAAACAGGCGGACCAAGCGGGCGCATCATGGAAAAACGGCTGACCTATTTCATCCTCATCGGCATGGGGCTGGGGATCGCGCTGGGCTATGCGCTGCACAGTTACTATCCGGCGGGCGATCCGGGGGCGGCGGCCTGGGCCGATTATCTCAAGCTGCTGCCCGAGGTGTTCCTGCGCCTCATCAAGATGATCATCGCGCCGCTGGTGTTTGCCACCATCGTGACCGGCATTGCCGGCATGGGCGATTCGAGCGCGCTGGGCCGCATGGGCGCCAAGGCGCTGGGCTGGTTTGTCTGCGCCAGCCTGATCTCGCTCAGCCTGGGCCTGCTGCTGGTCAACCTGTTCCGCCCCGGCGAGGGGCTGGCGATGCAGGCGGCGGGGCCCATTGGCGAGCTGGC
>DATMUT010000693.1:0-3132 GCA_035563755.1 Novosphingobium sp. | reverse complement strand
CGGCACGCCAAAGATGGTGGGGTTGCTTTGCGCCTGCACCACATGGAACCAGGTCGGCCCGGTCAGGCGATAATCGGCCTTGAGCAGCAGGTTGAGGTGCGAGGTGACGGGCGTTTCATACTGCGTGCTGACATTGACCGTGTAATCGGCGGTGTAGGGCGACTTGTTACCCACGGTCGAGGGGCGCACGCTGTTGGCCTTGATCTTGGAATCGATGACGTTGAACGAGCCGCCCAGCGTCCAGCCCTTCATCACCCGCCAGTTCAGGCTGCCCTCGAGGCCCTTGATGTCGACGCGGTCGATGTTCTCGACCACGCGCAGTAGGGCAAAGCTGCCCACGAAGAACTCGAAGAACTGCATGTTGCGCACGCGGGTGTAATAGCCCGCCAGCGTATAGTCGACCGGGCCGATGCGCCCCTTCACGCCCGCCTCGAACGAACTGGTGCGCTCGGGCTTGTACACGTCCTCGATGCGCGCTTCGGAACCGATGCCGCCAAACGCGCTGGCCACAATGGCCGCCGCGCCCTGATTGTTGAAGCCGCCCGATTTGAAGCCCACGCCCCAGTTGGCATAAACGGTCGCCTCTGGGCCAAAGCGGTAGCGCAGCGTGACCTTGGGCTCGAACATCTGGAAGGTGCGCTGCTTGTCCGAGATGGGCGTGCAGACGCTGCCCAGACCCTGCCCCGGATTGAGGCAGTGCCCGCTGAACGGGTCGAGCACCAGCGGCACATTGTTCGACACATGGCGCTGCTCGACATCGTAACGCAGCGCAATGCCCACGTTGAATGCCTTGGTCACGTTGTAATCGCCCGCGGCAAAGGGGGCATAGGCGTCGGTGTGGAAGGTGTCGTCGAACATCTGATTGGTCGGGCTGATGGTGTCGGGCCCGCTATAGGCCTGCGCCAATGCCTGCTGGCCGGTGTCGGCCTCGGACGAAACGATGGCGCGGCGGTTGACGTGGATGTAGTAGGCGCCAAGCTGCCAGTTGTATCCGGCCCCCGCCTTCGAGGCCAGGCGGATCTCGCCGCTGATGTCCTGCTGGGTGCGGCGCTGGTACTGGCTGCCATCGCAGGTGGTCGGGCTATAGGGGCCGAACAGCGAGGCGCCGGGCGTTGCGCCAATATAGGTCGGGCTGCTGGTGGGGTAGCCCTGCAGCGCGGCTACGCTGGCGTTACAGGCGCTGGCCGCCTTGGCCACGGCCGAATTAGCCGGCGAGGTAAACAGGGCGAAATCGGCCGAGGTGCCATCGCCCAGCAGCCAGTTGCGCGTGTCGTTAAAGGCCACCCAGGCGCTCAGCGTCGCGCCAGAGAACTCGTGCGTCAGCTTGGTCGACAGCTCGAGGGTCTTCTGCTCGTTGCGCGGCACGATGTTGTTGTAGAACGAGAAGGGGTGGGAATTGACGTTCTCGTTATAGGTCGAGATGCCGGTGCCCTGGGCAAAGGCGGGCAGGTTGAAGGCAGCGTTATAGGCCAGCGAGGCCCCCGAAAGCCGCCCATAGCGCGCCTTGGTGTCGAGCGTGGTGTCAGGCCCCAGATCGGCCAGAATGCGCCCGTTGATGTTCCACGAATGCTGGTTGTCGACCAGCTTGGCCCCGCCCAGATAGGTGTTCCGGTAGAAACCATCGGTCGTGTAGTAATCGCCCGAGAGCACAAAGCCCACGCCATCGGCCAGCGGGCCCGACAGCCAGGCCTGCCCGCGCGCCGTGTTCTGCGTGGCGTAGCTGGCGGTGATGCCGGCCATCAGCGTATCGGTGGGCTTGCGCGTCTGGATGACGATGGCGCCAGCCGTGGCGTTGCGCCCGTAAATGGCGCCCTGCGGGCCTTTGAGCACCTCGATCTGGGTCATCACGCCCTGCGCCTGGTTAAGCGCTGCGGTATTGGTTTTCAAAATGCCGTCGACCACCAGCGCCACCGAGCCTTCGGCGTCGCGCGCGTTGTTGATGCCGCGGATGTTGATCTGCACGTCGGCCGCTTCGGTGGGGCCGGCAACAATCGTCACGCCGGGCGTCAGCTTCACAAAGTCGTCGGCCTTGGCGATCCCTGACTTCTCGATCATCGCGGCATTGAGCACCGAGACCGAGGCGGGCACATCGCTCAGCTTCTCGTTCACGCGGCGGGCGGTAACCACCAGTTCCTGGCCGGCGCCATCGCCGCTCTGGGCAAATACAGGTGTCGCCACAACTGCGCCGCACAGAGCAGCGCCAGCAAAAAGCCGGGTTTTCATCCTCATGTGTTCTTGGCCCCCTAGCCATTGGCCCGCGCGATTGTGACAGGTTTCTTCGCGCGGCTCGCCATGGCATTAGGGGGTGGCCTATATGGTATAGCAATACGTCAAAAGCGACAGTTGCCTATCGCAATGTAATCGAACATCATTCCGGCCCTTGCCGGGGCATCAGCCGAGGCATCAGCCGCGCCGCCAGCCCGCCGCCGGCCCGCTGCTCCAGCCGCAGCACCCAACCGTAACCGGCGGCAATATCCTGCGCGATGGCCAGCCCCAGCCCCGATCCGGGCATCGCCGGGTCGAACCGGCTGCCAATCTGGCAAGCCAGCCCGATCTGCTCGGCGGTCATGCCGGGGCCATCGTCGGCAATCGTCACGCGAGGGCCGCCCGCCCCTTCCTCGATGGCAATCGACACGGCCGAGCGCGCCCATTTGCCGGCATTGTCCAGCAGGATCGAGAGCAGCTCCGACAGGTCGACCGGGTCGAAAGGCAGGCGCACCGGCGCATCGGGCACAGCCGCCATCTCGAACCGGCGATCGGGGTGCAGCTTGCGCATGGCGCTGAGCAGCGGGGCCAGCAGGTCGGGCAGCAGGCTGCCCTGCCCGCCATGCCGCGCCGCGCCCGCCTGCCGCGCGCGGGCCAGCTGAAACTCGATCTGGCGGGCCATGGCGGTGGCCTGCGCCAGCAACGCCTCGCCCGAAGCGCGCGTGGCCGGCGCCATCGCCAGCCGCTCGGCCTCGTCGGTGATGACCGCCAGCGGTGTGCGCAACCCATGCGCCAGATTGCCCGCCTGCACCCGCGCCCGCGCGATAATCGCGGCATTGTCGGCCACATAGGCGTTCAGATCCTCGACCAGCGGCGCGATCTCGGAAGGGAACCGCCCGTCCAGCCGCTCGGCGCGCCCTTCGCGCA
>DATMUT010000692.1:0-3797 GCA_035563755.1 Novosphingobium sp. | reverse complement strand
AGCCCAACTGATGGCCATGCTGTGCCGCGCCGAGGGCACCAGCGTGCTGACCGAGACGATTTTCGAGAATCGTTACATGCACGTGCCCGAGCTGAACCGCATGGGCGCGCACATCACCACGCAGGGGCGCACCGCCGTGGTGCAGGGCGTCTCGCGCATGACCGGCGCCGAGGTGATGGCCACTGACCTGCGCGCTTCGATGAGCCTGGTGATTGCCGGCCTTGCCGCCGAGGGTGAAACGCAGGTGCACCGCCTGTATCACCTCGATCGCGGTTATGAGCGTCTGGAAGAGAAATTCGCCCTGCTGGGCGCCGATATCGAGCGCGTGGGCAGCGATTGACGTAAGGGGCGGAAGCATGCTGGCCCAATGATATAAGTGTTTTTACGGGTCATGGGTTGCGCTATAGGCCGCCCATGACCGTAGCTGTATTTCATCCAGGCACCCAGCATAGCTGGCAAACCGCACAGGCACTTCAGGAACTGGAGTTGCTGGAATGGTATGCGACCTCGATTTTTTATCAGCCCGACCGGTTTCCCTACCGGCTTGAGCGGATATTGCCCGCCGGCCTTGGGCGCAGGTTGCACTCTGAATTCAAGCGCTTTTCTCACCCTGCGCTAGACCCGCGGCTGGTGCGTACGGTGGGGCTGGCTGAATGGGGCGAGCGGTTGGCTGCCCGCGCGGGCATGCAGGCGCTGGCCGGCAAAATTGACCGCTATGGCAACAGGCAGTTCGTGCGGCAGTTGGCGCGCGACATTCGCATCGAGAAGCCCTTTGCCTTGTGGGGCTATTCGAGCAGTTCGCTGGAAACGTTCCGCCTGGCCAAGACACGCGGGCGCCTGTGCGTGCTTGATCGCACCATTGGCGATTTTCGGGTGTACAACAGGCTGATGGAAGAAGTGCAGGCTGACTATGCGGACTGGTTCTTGCCAACCAATCGCATGGTATCGGCCTCGGTCATCGCGAACGACCAGAAGGAATACGAGATTGCCGACGTCATTGTGGTTGGTTCCCAATGTGCGGCGCAATCTGTTCGCGATCAGGGCGGCAGCGACGTTGCACGCAAGGTTCGCGTGCTGCCATATTGCTTCGATGAAGCGCTGTTTGGTTCGCAGCCAGCACCTTTGCCCATAGCCAAGGACGAGCCACTGCGCTTCCTGTTCGTCGGTCAGGCCAACCCTCGCAAGGGTTTTCATCACCTCCTCGAGGCAATCAACCGGATTCCCGCCAGCCAGGCCAGTTTGACGGTGGTTGGCCCCATGCTGGTCCCGCCCGAGAAGTTTGCTCCCTATGCAGACCGGGTCAATTACATTTCGACCGTTGCGCGTTCGGACATCCCGCGAATCATGCGGGACCACCACGTGCTGGTATTCCCCAGCTATTTCGAAGGCTCAGCGCTCTCGCTGCTCGAAGGTCTGGCCTCGGGGCTGGCGCTTATCCAGACGCCGGCAAGTGGCAACGGCGTCACTCCTGACACCGGCTTGCTGTTGCCTCGGCCCGATACGCAGGGCTTGTACGAAGCCATGATGACCGCGATCGAGGATCGCGGCCGTGTCGATGCATGGCGGGCCAATGCCCAGTCCGAAGCGAGCAATTACCGTTTTGCCAATTACCGGGACAATATCGGCGCCTTGCTTGGCGAACTTGGGCATGGCCGGTAAAGAAGCCTAGCGGCTGTAGTATCGGCAGCGCTTCTTCGCCGTGATCGAGCGGTCGATGGCCCGGCCGGCCAGTGCGCCGCCGGCTGCGCCGATCAAGGGGCCAGCCAGCCCTCCGCCGATGACGCTGCCGCCCACCACTGCGCCGGCCACGCCGCCAGCCACCAGGCCGGTCACGCCTTTGGATTTACGACAGACCTTGTAGACGCGGTGCGGGCGATGCGTGTCGGCTTGTGCCACATCGGGGGCCACTGCCACGGTGGTGAGCGCGGCCGCGCCAAGCGACAGCATAAGGCGCCGGACGACGGTTTGGCGAAAGATCAGGCGGTTCATTGCCGGGTTTCTCCCTGTTGGCGTTAGTCTTTTGGCTATAACGTCACAGGCCCTGATTGGTTGCTGAACGGAATTGTATGTGGCGTTCAGGTGGCGTGGCGGGCAGCCAGCCACAGGCGAAGCGCGCCGGCAAGGCCCGGCGGGCGCGGGGCGGTTATGCGTTCGGCATCGATCTGGGCGATGAGCGCGTTGATGGGCAGGCCATTGGCTGCCGCCTGGGCGCGCAGCATGTCCCAAAAGAGAGGTTCGAGGCTGATAGAAGTCTTGTGCCCGGCAATTTCGACCGAGCGCTTGACGGGGGGATGATAAAGCTCGCGCATGCGGTGAGCCTAGCATCATGGCCAGCCAGCGCCTATGAAAAGGCGCGCGAAGGCTGGGCCTGCGCGCGCCTGTGTGGCCATGTTTTCAGATTGGCTCAGTACATGTGCTGGCCGCCGTTGATGCTCATGGTCGAGCCGGTAACGAAGCCGGCGTCTTCCGAGCAGAGGAAGGCCACGCCGCGGGCGATTTCCTCGGCATGGCCAAGGCGGCCCACCGGGATCTTGGCGACGATCTTTTCGAGCACCGGGGCCGGAACGGCGGCCACCATCTCGGTGTCGATATAGCCAGGCGCGATGGCGTTGACGGTCACGCCATACTTGGCGCCTTCCTGGGCCAGCGCCTTGGTGAAGCCGTGGATGCCCGACTTGGCGGCGGCATAGTTGACCTGGCCGTACTGGCCGGCCTGGCCGTTGATCGAGCCGATATTGACGATGCGGCCCCACTTGCGATCGCGCATGCCGGGGAAGGTGGCCTTGGCCATGTTGAAGCAACCGCCAAGGTTGATGCGAATGACCTCGTTCCAGTCCTCGAAGGTCATCTTTTGCAGCACGCCGTCGCGGGTGATGCCGGCATTGTTGACCACCACGTCGACCGGGCCATGATCGGCCTCGACCTGCGCCACGCCAGCGAGCGTTGCCTCATGGTCGCCCACGTCCCACTTGTAGGCGGGAATGCCGGTCTTTTCGGTAAAGGCGCGGGCCTTTTCGTCATTGCCGCCATAGTTGGCGACCACCGTGTAGCCCAGATCCTTGAGTGCAAGGCTGATCGCCTCGCCAATACCCCTCGTCCCACCTGTAACGATTGCAACGCGCGTCATGGCTTCTCCTGACGTGATTGGACTTGGTCGTCCATGCTAGGTCATCATGTGCTAGGAGAAGTCTGCCGGGGCATCAAGAGAAGATATCCAGTATGGAATAAATATATCCGATATGGAATATTTCAGTTTTATTGAATGCCAAATTGAATATTTCGCGGCTGCAGCATAGGAATTTTGTGCAACAGCGAACTGCGCGTTAACCAATAGGAACCAAGCTGGTCAAAACCGGAACTGCGTGCCCACAAATACCGACTGGCTGTCCGACTTGCCGTCGGGCACCGGCTTGAGCCGATCGCTGTCGCGCGAATAACGCACCCCCGCCGTCACATCGAGATTGCGGGTCACGCGGTAGCTGCCGCCCACGTCCACGCTCTGCTCGCCCGTGCTCTCGAGCGTGCGCGGTGAGCGGCCGGCGCGTTCACGCTCGTTGAGCTGGATGTGCGGGGCCAGGCGTGCGTTATCGCCGCCCGCGCCGCCATCGGTCGAGCTGGCGAATGCCGAAAGGTCGGGCATGTCGAGCCGGTTCTTGTCGGAAGGCAGCACATAGCTGGCCGGATTTTGCGTGAAGCCGGAATAGCCCCGCGAAAGGCCCAGATTGTAGGCCGCCGAGCCAATCCGCATGACCGAACCTGTGGCCGGCGCGAAGCTGGGCGGGCGGGGCGCGCCCTTG
>DATMUT010000691.1:0-3494 GCA_035563755.1 Novosphingobium sp. | reverse complement strand
CGCCCAAGAAGATCCTCGAGATTGGCGGCACAGTGGGCCATTCGAGCCTGCCGCTGGCGGCCGCCTTCCCCGATGCGGAACTGACCATTGTCGACCTTGGCGCGCCGGTGCTGCGCTATGGGTTGGCGCGGGCCAAATCGCTGGGCGTCAACAACGTGCGCTTCATCCAGGCCTCGGGCGAGGATCTGAAGGGCATCTTCGAGGACCAGTCGTTCGACTGGATTCAGACCACCATGTTCCTGCACGAGCTCTCGACCGTGGCGCTGCGCAACATCTTTGCCGAAACGCACCGTTTGCTGCGCCCAGGCGGCGTGGTGCTGCATGTCGAGCAGCCGCAATATACGCCCGAAATGCCCATCTTCGAGCAGGCGATGCGCGACTGGGACGCCTTCTACAACAACGAGCCGTTCTGGAGCCGGATGCACGAGATGGATCTGGACGCCGAAATGGTGGCCGCCGGTTTCGAGCGCGCGGCCATCATTCACGGCGGCGTATTCGGTGTGGTCGACCGCGAACTGTTCCCGGACGCGGCCGAAGATGACACCGAGGATTATGGCCGCAAGGCCGCATGGCATGTGATCGGAGCCGTGGCGTGAGCATTGCCGACGCATTGAAGGACGCCGGCGCCAAGCCCGCCGGCAAGCGCCCCTACTTCCTCGAACCCCAGGTCGAGAAGGTGTTGGCCATCACCATGGCCGTGGTTCAGGAACTGGCGGTTGCCCGCCAGCGCTCGGACACGCTGGAGCGGCTGCTGCTGGCCAAGGGCGTGCTGGCGCAGGGCGAGATCGATGCCTTTGCCCCCGACAAGGGTCAGGCCGCCGAACGCGCGCTGTGGACTCAGGAATACATCGCCCGCGTGCTGCGCATTGTGCAGCAGGAAAACGAGGCGGCCGCGCTGCATGGCGACGTGGCCTCGGGCGATGTGGGCGACGAACTGGCGCAGGACGCATGATGGACTTTGAATTTACCGTTCCGGTTCTGGTGGTGGGGGCTGCGGCCTGTGGCTGCATCGCGGCGCTTGCCGCGCGCGACGAAGGCGCCGACGTGCTGCTGGTCGAGGCCGACGAGCGGCCGATGGGCACCACCGGCATGTCGATGGGCCTGATTTGCGCGGCAGGCAGCAAGGCGCAGGCCGCCAAGGGCATTACCGACAGCCCCGAGGCCTATTACGCCGACATCATGGCCAAGACCCACAATCTGGCCGACCCGGTGATCGCCCGCGCGCTGGCCGATCATGCCGGCGAAACGGTCGACTGGATGGTCGACAAGCACGAGCTGCCGTGGGAACTCGATATGGGTTTCCGCCCGGCCTATGGCAATTCCACCTATCGCATGCATGGCTGGGCCGGGCATGACGGGCAGGACATGGTCGACCTGCTGCACAAGCGCGTGCAGGACGCGGGCATCGACGTGCTTCTGGGCGCAAAGCTCGTCGATATTCACGCCGACGAGAGTGGCCGCGTGCTGGGCGTCTCGCTGCAGCGGCCCGATGGCGCGATCGAGCAGGTGGGCTGCGAGACGCTGATTTTGGCCAGCGGCGGTTTTGCCGCCAATCACGACATGCTGGCGCAGTACATTCCCGACATGGCCCATGGCCGCAACAATGGCCACGAAGGCAGCACCGGCACCGCGGTCGAAATGGGGCAAAGGCTGGGCGCGGCGGTGGGCGACATGGGGTCCTATCAGGGCTATGCCATGCTGACCGAGCCGCAGGGCATTTCGGTGCCGCCGGGCGCTGTCATCGACGGGGGCATTCTGGTCAATGTGAACGGCCAGCGCTTTACCGACGAGATGCTCGACATTGCCGGCATGGTGCATCCGGTGATGGAGCAGCCGGGCGGCCACGTCTGGGTCATCATCGACGAGCGGATCGAGGGCCAGCAGATGTACACGCCCGAGATGCAGCAGTTGAAGGCGCTGAACGCCCCCAAGCGCGCCGATACGCCCGAGGCGCTGGCCGCGCTGATCGGCGTGCCGGCGCAGGCTTTGGCAGATACGCTGGCGCAGGCCCACGCCGCGCGCGCGACCGGCACCGCCGATGCGCAGGGCCGCCTGTGGGGCGCCGAAACGCCGCCCTCTGGCCCGCTGCTGGCCTATAAGGTGGTGGGCGCGATCTACCACACGCAGGGCGGCCTGCAGGTCGATGGCCATGCCCGCGTGCTGCGCGCCGATGGTTCGCCCCTGCCCAACCTGTTTGCCGGCGGCGGCGCTGCGCGCAGTGTTTCAGGCCCGGCGCACTGGGGCTATCTGCCCGCGATGGGCCTGTGCACGGCGGTCACGCTGGGCAGGCTGGCGGGCACGGCGGCAGCCCATCAGGCATTGGCCGCAACGCCCGCCTGACCCCCTCGTTTCCCGACACATTCGCCCCTCGAATAGTCGTCACATCAGGAGGACAGGGCCCGGCCGCCCTCCTGCTATTGTCTCAAACCTATACGTTAATCCCGGATGCGATGTTGAACGGAAGGGACTGCGATGAGCGAGAACACATTGGTTGCGGCAAGCACGGCAAACGCCTGCCCGGCTGAACTCAAGGCGCAACTGGCGGCTATTGTCGGCGCGGCGAACCTGCGTGACGACGAGGAAACGCGGCGTCTGTTCAGCGAGGACATCTGGTCGGCCAGCGCCTATGTGACCACGCTGATCGTTGCGCCAGGCAGCCTTGGCGAGCTCTCGGCGGTGGTCAAGGCCGCAGCGCAGGCGGGCGTGTCGATCGCCCCGCGCGGCGCCGGCATGAGCTACACCAGCGGCTATATCCCGGCCGACGACCACACCATCACCCTCGACATGAGCCGGATGAACCGCATCCTGGCGATCAGCGGCGAGGATATGACCATCACCGTCGAGGCGGGCTGCAACTGGCTGGCCATCGACGAGGCGCTCAAGCCGATGGGCCTGCGCCTGCCCTTCTGGGGGCCGATGAGCGGCATCTATTCGACCATTGGCGGCGGCCTGTCGAACCTGAACGCCATGTTCGGCGCGGGCCATTACGGCACCAGCAGCGAGAGCGTGATCGCCATCAGCATCGTTCTGGCCGATGGCAGCGTGCTGAAAACCGGCGCGCGCGGCAAGGATGGCGAAACGCCCTTCTATCGCCACTATGGCCCCGATGTGGCGGGCCTGTTCATGGGCGATTCGGGCACGCTGGGCATCAAGGCCGAGATCACCTTCCGCCTGATGCGCCGCCCGGGCTTCGAGGATTCCGCCTCGTTCAGCTTCAAGACCGGCGAGATCATGCTGAAAGCGCTGGCCGAAATGGCGCGCGCCGGCATTGCCTCGGAAACCTGCGCCTTTGACCCGGGCCTGACCAAGGTGCGCATGCGCCGCATGGGCATGACCGCCGATGTGAAGGCGCTGGGCGCGGTGATGGCCAAGGAAAAGTCGGTGTTCGGCGCGCTCAAGGCCGGCCTCAAGATTGCAACCGCCGGGCGCAGCTTCATCGAGGAGGAGGAATACCCCCTCCACATCACCGCCGAGGGGCGCTGCAAGGAAGCCGT
>DATMUT010000690.1:0-5242 GCA_035563755.1 Novosphingobium sp. | reverse complement strand
TGACCTGCTCGGTCAGGCGCAACAGCACCAGCCGGTCCTCTTCCGACAGCTCACGCACGCGCCGCTGGGGCATGCGGGTCATCACCTGCCCCAGCGCGATCAGCCGTTCGGCGCGGCTGGGCGCCACCAGTATCTGCGGGGCCGACTGGTCGAGGCAGCCAAACACCTCGTCGAGCGCATCGACGCTGGTGGACACCACCAGTTGCGCACCGCCACGCGCCGCGCGCATGTCGAGCCGGGCCAGGCCCGCCATCGTTTCGCCATCGATCTGCGGGCAGTCGAGCAGCACCACATCGCCCAGCGCGCGCCCTTCCTCGGCCAGCAGCCGGTCGAGCCCGCCCGCCTCGGCCACGCGGAAGCCGGCGCCCTGCGCATCCTCGCTCATTTCATCGCGCAGGCGCGCCCTGTCGGCAAAAACCGAGACCGACAGCCGCAGGCGGGCCATGTCGTACACCGGATCGGCAGAGCCATTGCCCGCGCCATAGGAAAAGTCGGCAGCGGTGGAAAAAGAGGAAGTGCTGGAATGCGTCATGAGCTGTTCCTTCCGGATGCAGTTCTACGTGCTTTCCCTTATTACTAGAACAAAGTGTGATTCGGTCAAGACAAAATGAGAACATAACAGGTTCATTGCGGATATAACTGCGCCCAGCAAAAACGCCCGCCAACCCCGGAGAAGGGCGGCGGGCGTTTTGTCTGTTCAGTCAGACCCGGCAGGAAAGATCGGTTTCGGACCTTCCCCGCCGTTCCGTAATCAATCCGCGAAGGGGTCGCGCACCAGGATGGTGTCCTCGCGCTCGGGGCTGGTCGAGACCAGCGCCACCGGCGTCTCGATCAGTTCCTGCACGCGCTGGATGTACTTGATCGCCTGCGCGGGCAGATCGGCCCACGAGCGCGCGCCGGCGGTGGTGCCCTGCCAGCCATCCATTTCCTCGTAGATCGGCTCGACAGCGGCCTGATCGGCGGCGTGGCTGGGGTAATAGTCCAGCACCTTGCCGTGCAGGCGGTAGCCGGTGCAGATCTTCACCTTGTCGAGGCCATCGAGCACGTCGACCTTGGTCAGCGCGATGCCGGTCACGCCGCTGATCGCGCAGCTCTGGCGGGTCAGCACGGCGTCGAACCAGCCGCAGCGGCGCTTGCGCCCGGTCACGGTGCCGAATTCATGGCCGCGCTCGCCCAGACGCTGGCCGACCTCATCCTCCAGCTCGGTCGGGAACGGGCCCGAACCCACGCGGGTGGTGTAGGCCTTGACGATGCCCAGCACGAAGCCGGTGGCCGACGGCCCCAGCCCCGAACCCGAAGCCGCCGTGCCCGACACCGTGTTCGAGCTGGTGACGAAGGGATAGGTGCCGTGGTCGACATCGAGCAGCACGCCCTGCGCGCCCTCGAACAGAATACGGGCGCCGGCCTTCTTTACCGTGTTCAGCCGCTTCCACACCGGCTGGGCGAATTGCAGCACGAAGGGCGCGATCTCGCGCAGGTCGGCCAGCAGGGCCTCGCGGTCGACGGGCTTCTGGCCGAAACCGGCGCGCAGCGCGTCGTGGTGCGCGCAAAGGCGGTCCAGCTGCGCGTCGAGCGAGTCGAGATGCGCCAGGTCGCACACGCGAATGGCGCGGCGGCCCACCTTGTCCTCATAGGCCGGGCCAATGCCGCGGCCGGTGGTGCCGATCTTGCCGGCGCCCGCGGCCGATTCGCGCAGGCCATCCAGGTCGCGGTGCAGCGGCAGGATCAACGGGCAATTCTCGGCAATGGCGAAGTTCTCGGTGTTGATGACAACACCCTGCCCTTCCAGCTTCTCGATCTCGGCCTTGAGGTGCCAGGGGTCGAGCACCACGCCATTGCCAATGATCGAGAGCGTGCCCGTCACGATACCGCTCGGCAGCAGGCTCAGCTTGTAGGTCTTGTCGCCCACGACCAGCGTGTGGCCGGCATTGTGCCCCCCCTGGAACCGCACGACGGCATCGGCGCGCGCGGCCAGCCAGTCGACGATCTTGCCTTTGCCCTCGTCGCCCCACTGAGCGCCGATAACGGTGACATTTGCCATGGATACAGCTTTCCACCTGCCCGGTGGATCCAGAAGCGCCCTTCGACAGGACTCGGCGCAGCGGATGGAATCAGGGGGCCAGCGGCCCGGTTGCGCGGGGGCGGTTAGCGGGGCGCAGGCAGGGTGTCAAGGCGGGCCGGCGGGGCGGAGCTGCAACGCCCCGTCCCCCGGCGCGTTCACACCCGCAGCGCGTCCTGCCCGTCGAGCCGGTGCGAACAGCCCAGCGCCGCAGCCTCGTCGCCGGGGGCCAGCGCGGCCACCGTGCGCCAACCCAAAGCGCGCAGGCGGGCGGCGGCATCGGCATCATGGCCAAGCGGCAGGAACACCGCCTCGCGCGCCGGTTCGCGCGCGGCCAGCGCATCGATCAGCGGGTCGGGATAGAGCGAGAAGCCGATCGCCGGCTCGCCCGCTTGCCCCTGCGCGCCCAGAATGGCATAGGCCCCACCGCGCGCCACAATACCGCGCACGCCATCGGCAAAGATGGTGAAGCCAAACCAGCTCTGATATTCAAACCCGTGCCGCTCGGTCGGGTCGAGCGTGATGCGCGCACCATCACCCACCCGCGCGGCAATCGCCCGCAGCGCGGCAATCCGCCCGTCGAGCACACCGGCCACATCCAGCGCGGCCAGACGCTCGATCGCGCTGGCGAAGGGGCCGGTGGCATGGATCAGCGGCAGATAAGCCTCGCCGCCAGCGTTCACCAGCGCGCCCGCATCCTTGGCATCCAGCTCGCGGCGCACTGCCTCGATCGCGCCCTCGGCCAGCGGCAGCGGGCCAGTGGCCAGCGTGTCGACCAGATCGGGCAGGGTAAAATCAACCGAAATGCCGGTCGCCCCGGCAGCCCTGAGCGCCTCGATGGCAATGGCCACCAGTTCGCCGGCGGCCGCCACACTGTCGCTGCCAATCAGCTCGGCGCCAATCTGCAAACGCTCGCGCGTGGGGTCGAGGCCGTCGCCCTTGATGGTGATGACCTGCCCGGCATAGGCCAGACGCAGCGGGCGCGGCGCCCCGGCAAGGCGCGTCACGGCAATGCGGCCTACCTGCGGGGTGATGTCGCTGCGCAGCGCCATCATGCGCAAGCTGGCCGGATCGACGAAGCGGAACATGCGGCGCGAGCTGATGCCCGCCATGCGACTGGCCAGCGACGCCTCGAACTCGATGCCCGGCGGCTGCACGCGGTCATAGCCGTGGCTGTCGAGCACATCCATGATCGCGCGGGTGATGCGCGTGGCAGAGGCCGTCGCCATGGGCAGACGGTCTTCGAGTCCCTCGGGAAGCAGGTCGCGGTCGGTGGTCGTCATGGGGCGGGCTTTAGCGGGCGATTGGCGGATTAGGAAGGATGATTCGATGCACGCGCCGCGCCTGCCCCTGGCGCCTTGTGCCTTGTGCCTCGTGCCGCTGGGCCAAAACGAAAAGGGGCGGGCGGCCCGAAAGCCACCCGCCCCTTTTTCATTCAGGCTTCCGCCGATCAGGCGAAGGCCAGACCCTTGGCGCGCTTCACGCCCGGCAGCTTGCCGGCCGCCTCGAGCACTTCGCCCGAGACCGGGCTGTCGACCGAGAGCAGCAGCACCGCCTCGCCGCCGGCCTCGCGGCGGCCCAGGTTGAACGTGCCGATGTTGATCGCGTTCTCGCCCAGCAGGGTGCCGATGCGGCCGATGAAGCCGGGGGCGTCCTCGTTGACGATGTACATCATGTCGCCGGTCAGCTCGGCCTCGACCTTGATGCCGAACAGTTCGACCAGACGCGGCTCGGCGTTGCTGAACAGCGTGCCGGCCACCGAACGCTCGCCCGCCTCGGTCTTGACCGAAACGCGGATGAGGGTGTGGTAATCGCCGGTCTTCTCGGTCTTGACTTCGCGCACCTCAAGGCCGCGCTCCTTGGCCAGGAACGGGGCGTTGACCATGTTCACCGTGTCGGACTGCACGCGCAGGAAACCGGCCAGAACGGCGGCCACGATCGGCTTGGCGTTCAGTTCGGTGGCAGCGCCCTCGGTGTGGATCGAGATGCGGGCGACAGCCGAGGTGGTCAGCTGACCCACCAGCGAACCCAGACGCTCGGCCAGCGCCATGTAGGGCTTGAGCTTGGGGGCTTCCTCGGCGCTCAGCGAAGGCATGTTGAGCGCGTTGGTGACGCCGCCGTTGACCAGATAGTCGGCCAGCTGCTCGGCAACCTGCAGCGCCACGTTGACCTGAGCCTCGGTGGTCGAGGCGCCAAGGTGGGGCGTGCAGATGAAGTTCTTGGTGCCGAACAGCGGCGAGTCCTTGGCCGGCTCGGTCTGGAACACGTCGAGGGCAGCGCCGGCCACATGGCCCGAATCCAGCAGTTCCTTGAGCGCAGCCTCGTCGACCAGACCGCCACGGGCGCAGTTGACAATGCGCACGCCCTTCTTGGTCTTGAGCAGGTTCTCGCGGCTCAGGATGTTGCGGGTTTCGTTGGTCAGCGGCGTGTGCAGCGTGATGAAGTCGGCGCGGGCCAGCAGCGTCTCGAGGTCGGCCTTCTCGACGCCCATTTCCACGGCGCGCTCGGGCGTCAGGAACGGGTCGAAGGCCACAACCTTCATGCGCAGGCCCAGAGCGCGCGAGGCGACGATCGAACCGATGTTGCCGGCGCCGATCAGGCCCAGCGTCTTGCCGGTCACTTCAACGCCCATGAAGCCGTTCTTGGGCCACAGGCCAGCCTGGGTCTGCTCATTGGCTTCGGGGATCTGGCGGGCCAGGGCAAACATCAGCGCAATGGCGTGCTCGGCCGTGGTGATCGAGTTGCCGAAGGGGGTGTTCATCACGACCACGCCCTGCGCCGAGGCAGCCGGGATATCGACGTTGTCGACACCGATGCCGGCGCGGCCGATGACGCGCAGACTCTTCGCCTTGTCCAGGATGGCGGCCGTCACCTTGGTGGCGGAGCGAATGGCGAGACCGTCAAACCCCTCGATCAGGGCGGCGAGCTTATCATTGTCGCTGCCGAGCTTGGGCTGAAACTCGACCCCGACACCGCGGTCCTTGAAAATCTGCACCGCCGCGGACGAGAGCGCATCGGAAATGAGGACTTTGGGGGCCATGACGATCCCGGACGGCTTCAAGCCGCCTGCGCAAGCGCTTCCTTGCTCTTGGCGAAGGCCCAATCCAGCCAGAGCGTCAACGCTTCGACGTCGGCGCGCTCGACCGTGGAGCCGCACCAGATGCGCAATCCCGCCGGCGCATC
>DATMUT010000689.1:0-4520 GCA_035563755.1 Novosphingobium sp. | reverse complement strand
CTGCATTTGCGGGCGCAGGATCAGGAACCACATGATGACCGCCATGCCCACGAAAGGCAGGTACTGGAGCCACACGGGCGGGCTGCCGGCAGCGCCAGCGGCAAGAATCGAGAGGACGGATTGGCTGGACATGCTCATCGGCAGGCGGCTCTCTTATCTGAATCACTGTGGGCCAGAGGCAGTGGGTCGCCCATGCACCGTGTCGGAAACTGCCCTGCCCGAGCGGCGCAAACCGCAAGCGAACAAGCGGCCCGGCCGGGGCGCAGACCGGCGGCCACCACCCCCGAAATCGCCGGGCGCGACTAGCAGCTTATAAAGGTTATGGCAAATGGCCCCGACAGCGCGGCAAAGGATGCGTAGCATGTGCAGGACGGCGGGGATGCCGGAAGCGGTGCAAGCGGCGCCACACAGCGCGTGCCACGTGCAATCCCATCATTTGGCAGGAAAATTCAAAAAAACGCAAAAAGGTGGTTGCCACATCCAAACAGCCCGCATATAGGGCGCGCCTCCGCTGACGCCGCAACGGCGAAAGCGAACATGGTCGGGACGTAGCGCAGCCTGGTAGCGCATCACACTGGGGGTGTGGGGGTCGGAGGTTCGAATCCTCTCGTCCCGACCAACTTTCTCTCGCCGCAATCGGCGATCGAGCTTTTCCTCACAATTTGACTATATCAAACACCGCCATCGGCGGCCCCGCACGGCACTGCGGCATTGCGCGCGGCTTTCGCGCAATTTCCTTTTCCTACTTTAACCAATATGGTTATTCACGAGCGAACCTCTCCCGCGAAAGGTCCGCCCATGCCCATTTTCGATTCGCTGATCGCACCGATCACCTCGATCATCGACCGGATCATTCCCGATCCGGCCCAGCGCGATGCCGCCAAGCTGCAATTGCTCACCCTGCAAGGCTCGCAGGAAATGCAGATGCTCCAGACCCAGATGTCGGCCATCGTCGCCGAGGCCAATTCCAGGGACCCCTGGACCAGCCGCGCCCGCCCCAGCTTCATGTATGTGATGTATGTGATGATCCTGTGGGCGCTGCCCATGGGCGTGATCGCCGCCTTCCGCCCCGAGATTGCCGGCGCCATCGGCAAGGGCATGAACGCCTATCTCTCGGGGATTCCCGAGCCTCTCTATGCCCTGTTCGGCACGGGCTACCTTGGCTACACCGCCGCGCGCCAGTGGGGCAAGGTGGCCGGAACCGACAAGTAAGCACCAGCCGGGCGGGCACAAGCCATCTTGCGCCAACGCCTGCCCGGCCTATGACACCGGCAAAGCCCCGGCCACGGGGCCTCGGCGGCAGGACGAATGAACCACCTTCTGCCGGTTTTGCGAAAGGTGTCCGACACATGGCAAGCAATCTGGTCTACGTTCTCAACGGCCCCAACCTCAACATGCTGGGCACGCGCGAACCGCATATCTATGGCAGCGACACGCTGGCCGATGTGAAGACCATCCTGGATGCAAAGGCGCTCGACCTGGATCTGGCGATTGCCTTCCACCAGTCGAACCACGAGGGCCAGATTGTCGACTGGCTGCACGAGGCGCACGAAAAGGGCGCGCGCGCGGTCATCCTGAATGCCGGCGCCCTCACCCACACCAGCATCGCCATTCACGATGCCATCAAAGCGATTACCGTGCCCGTGATCGAGGTGCACCTGTCGAACCCCCACGCGCGCGAGGCCTTTCGCCACACCAGCTACGTGGCCTATGCGGCCAAGGGCACGATCTCGGGTTTTGGCGTGACGAGCTACATTCTGGCGCTGCAGGCCGCCGCCAACCTGTGATTTGCCCGCCCTGCGGGGCAAAAGCGCGGCCCTATCAGGGTAAAACCGGAAAGCTGCCCCTTGCCCCTGCGCCTGCCCGGCGATAGGGGCAGGGGCGACGTATATTCGCCAGAGGGAATTTCATGGGCGACACCAATGAGGCAGGCCGCGAAACGCAGGCCCGCATGAACATCGACGCCGCGCTGGTGCGCGACCTGGCCGAACTGCTGGCCGACACCGGCCTGACCGAGATCGAGGTGGCCGATGGCGGCCGCAAGATCCGCGTCGCGCGCAACGTGCAGGTGGCAGCGCCCCTGCCCGCCAGCATCCCCGCCTATGCGCCGGCACCTGTGGCAGCAGCCCCGGTCGCAGCGCCCGCGCCTGCCGCTGCGCCGGCCGCCCCCGCCGCTGTCGAGGGCACGCAGGTCAAGTCGCCCATGGTCGGCACCGCCTATCTGGCGCCCGAGCCTGGCGCGGCCGATTTCATCAGCGTGGGCAAGACGGTCAAGGCCGGCGAAACCCTGCTGATCGTCGAGGCGATGAAGGTGATGAACCCGATCACTGCCCCTGTGGCCGGCACGATCAAGTCCATCACGATTGAAAACGGGCAGCCGGTCGAATTCGACCAGTCGCTGGTGGTGATCGGCTAAGCCGGCGATGGCCATCAACCGCATCCTGATCGCCAACCGCGGCGAAATTGCCCTGCGCGTGCATCGCGCCGCGCACGAGATGGGCATCGAGACGGTCGCCGTGCACTCGACGGCGGACGCCGACGCCATGCATGTGCGCCTGGCCGACCAGGCCGTGTGCATCGGCCCGCCGGCCGCGCGCGATTCCTACCTCAACGTGGCAGCGATCATTTCGGCAGCCGAAATCACCGGGGCCGACGCCATTCACCCCGGCTACGGTTTCCTGTCGGAAAACGCCCGCTTTGCCGAGATCGTCGAGGCGCATGGGCTGATCTGGATCGGGCCCAAGCCCGAGCATATCCGCACCATGGGCGACAAGGTCATGGCCAAGAAGACGGCAGGCGAGCTGGGCCTGCCGCTGGTGCCGGGCAGCGACGGCGCGGTGTCGGACTTTGACGAGGCGCGCAAGATTGCCGCCGAGATCGGCTATCCGGTCATCATCAAGGCGGCCAGCGGCGGCGGCGGGCGCGGCATGAAGGTGTGCAACGCGCCTGACGAGCTGGAAACGCTGATGCAGCAGGCCGGCTCGGAGGCGAAGGCGGCCTTTGGCGATGCCACCGTCTACATCGAGAAGTATCTGGGCAACCCGCGCCACATCGAGTTCCAGGTGTTTGGCGATGGCAAGGGCAATGCGATCCATCTGGGCGAGCGTGACTGCTCGCTGCAGCGCCGCCACCAGAAGGTGCTCGAGGAAGCGCCCTCGCCGGTCATCTCGGCCGAGGAGCGTGCGCACATGGGCGGCATCGTGGCCAAGGCCATGGCCGACATGGGCTATCGCGGCGCCGGCACGATCGAGTTCCTGTGGGAAAACGGCAAGTTCTATTTCATCGAAATGAACACCCGCCTGCAGGTCGAGCACCCCGTGACCGAGGCCATCACCGGCGTCGATCTGGTGCGCGAGCAGATCCGCATCGCCGATGGCAAGCCGCTGTCGGTCGCGCAGGAAGATGTGGAGTTCCGTGGCCACGCCATCGAATGCCGCATCAACGCCGAGGACCCCTGGACCTTCGCGCCCTCGCCGGGCCTGGTCGAGAGCTATCATGCGCCGGGCGGCCTGCATGTGCGCGTCGATAGCGGGCTTTATGCCGGCTATCGCATCCCGCCCTACTACGATTCGATGATCGCCAAGCTGATCGTTTATGGCCGCACGCGCGAGGGCTGCATCATGCGCCTGAAGCGCGCGCTGGAGGAAATGGCGATCGGCGGGCCCAAGACCTCGATCCCGCTGCATCAGGCGCTGCTTAAGGAAGAAGACTTCCTGAGCGGCGACTACACGATCAAGTGGCTTGAGGAGTGGCTGGCAAAGCGTTGATTTTGCCAGACGCCCAAGAATCAGAAAGGCCGGAAGGAGGGCATCCTCTTTCCGGCCTTTTCTGTTTGGCTGGGCCGATGCGCAAGGCACCGGCGCCCGCGCGCCTAGATCTCGAGCGGCACGCCCGGCACCTGCTTGGAGGTGCGGATAGTGAGCGAGGTCTTGACGCTGGCCACATTGGGCGCCGGCGTCAGCTGGCTGGTCAGGAACTCCTGAAAACCTTGCAGGTCGCGGCTGACGATCTTGAGGATGAAGTCGATCTCGCCGTTGAGCATGTGGCATTCGCGCACTTGCGGCAGGGTGCGGATGTGGTCCTCGAAGGCGCGCAGAGCATCCTCGGCCTGGCTTTTGAGCGAGACCAGCGCGAAAACCGTGATCGAAAAGCCAAGGCGCGCGCCATCCAGATCGGCGTGATAGCCGCGAATAACCCCCGCCTCCTCGAGCGCGCGCACGCGGCGCAGACATGGCGGCGCGGTCAGGCCCACGCGCTGGGCCAGCTCGACATTGGTGATCCGCCCTTCGTCCTGCAACTCGGCCAGCAGTTGCCGGTCGATATGGTCGAGGTTGGCCATAATTTCGTTGCAGTCCCTATCTTGAGTTGTACGTCTTGGCTTGCATGCTCGGCCAATCCGGCGGATCCTGCGCAATGGCATGGACGCCGCATCGGTGCCTGTGGCTCGTACCTAGCCATTGACCATCAGATGTGAAACAATCAACCCTATGGCAACCAGGGCGGGATAATTTAATTGTCTA
>DATMUT010000688.1:0-9198 GCA_035563755.1 Novosphingobium sp. | reverse complement strand
AGCTCATCCGCAACTTTGCCGAGCGCAGTGCCGGCGCCTACCAACCCAGCCCCGGCGTGCTCTATCCGCTCCTCACGATGCTGGCCGATATGGACCTGGTCGAGCAGGTTGAAGCACCGTCAGGCGCCGGCAGCCGCCGCGATTTCCGCCTGACAGCGGCTGGTGAGGCCGAAATTGCCGCCAATAGTGTGGCAATCGAGGCACTATTCGCACGTCTCGGCGCGTTGGCCGACGTTGCCAATCGCATGGACGGTGGACCCGTGCGCAGAGCAGTGCATAACTTGCGCGTGGCCTTGACCGAGCGACTCGCCCGCCCCGGCACCTCTGACGAGATCGCCTTCGAGGTGGCGCGTATCATCGACGAGGCCACGCAAAAAATAGAACGATTGTGAGAGGACAAGACCTGGCCAGAGGCACCCACCCCAGCGGTGGGCCTTTGGTAGCGCCCCTTGGCGGGGGGCGCGAACAGTCCGGGCGCAAAGGCAACAGGAGAGAGCCAGTGGTGCAATCTATGGCGATCGTGCCTACCAGCCAGGGTGGGCGTTACCTGCAACAATTGTGCAGCCACTGGCGCGACGATTTCGACGTCAGCTGCGATGCCGGGCAGGGCCGCATTGCCTTGCCGCTGGGCATGGTTGACGTGGCGGCGGGCGACATGGCCATGGCGGTGACTTGCGAGCCGCGCGACGGGGCCGATCTGGACCAGATGCAGGATGTGGTGGCCCGCCACCTCAACCGCTTTGCCTTTCGCGAAGGCGGCCTTGATATTGCCTGGCAGCGCGCCTGACGGGCGTTATCGCTGACCGGCTGCGTCATGCTACGTATGCGCGCTTGTATTGCGGCGCGTCATCTGTGATCTCTCGCCAAATTATTGATTCGGGAGACCAAGAATGACGATTTCGATCCGGCCGGCGATGGGCGCCGCGCTTGCCGCCCTTTCGCTGGTGTGCGGCGGCCAGGCCGCCCAGGCAGCCGATGCCAAGGCCGGCGAAGCCATTTTCAAGCAGCGTTGCCAGATGTGCCACGTGATCGCACCGGGCCAGAAGGGCGTGATGGCGCCCAACCTGACGGGCGTGATTGGTCGCAAGGCCGGTTCGGGCGATTTTGCCGCCTATTCGCCCGCGCTCAAGGCGTGGGGCAAGGCTTGGACGCCCGATCTGATTGAGCAGTTCATCACCGCCCCGGCCAAGCTGGTGCCCGGTACGCGCATGGTCATGACCGTGCCGACCGCCACCGACCGGGCCAATCTGGTCGCCTTCCTGGCGACCAAGCGCTAAAGCCGCCCGGCCAAACGGGCGCAATTCGATCGCGCGGGGGATTGGACCACCCCGCGCGATCGTATTTCTGCCCCGTGCAACAGGTTGCGTTGCTCGCATTTGTCCGCGCCTTCGCCTAAGCAGTTGGCATGATCGCGCACACCATCCAGCTTGCTCTTGCCCCGGTTTTCGTGCTGGTGGCCATTGGCAACATCATGAACATCCTTTCGACACGGCTGGGCCGCATTGTCGACCGGGCGCGCCAGTTGCAAAAGATGCATGGCGATACGTCGGGGCTGGAGCATGATCTTGTCGTGCGCGAAATGCGCGGCGTCGACCGGCGCATCCAGCTCAATTCGCGGGCGATCCACTTTCTGGTGATGGCCGGCCTGTCGATCGGCACCACGGTTGCCATCCTGTTTGTCGAGGAAGTGTTCAACTATCCGCTCGAGCGCGTGGCGGCGGTGTTCTTCATCATCGCCATCGCGCTGCTGATGTGGGGCCTGTGGCTGTTCCTGCTCGAAACGCGGGTGGCGGCCGATTTGCTGCGCATCCCCGAGGATTATCTCGAACAGCACCGCGACATCTAGTCGTCCTTTTCGCCATAGCGATAGTCGAGGAAGCGCGCGTGCACGGCCAGTCGGTCGAGCGCGGGGTCGGCGGCGGCGCTGGCCATCTGGTCGATTTCCTCGCCAATGCGGGCCAGGCCCTGGGTTAGCTGCGCTTGTTGCGCCTCGGCGCGGGCGTGGGGCGGAATGGCTTCCCAGGCCGAAACCAGCTCGGGCAGATGATCGCTCATCAACCGGCGCCATTCGCGCGCTTCGGGCGCCTCTTCGGCCATGCCGGCCAGCGCCGGGGCCAGCGCCTCGAGCCTTTGCCCGATGCCCATGGCCTGCATGGCGGCGGGCGCGGGCAGGGCGGCGGCGGTCTGCCCGATCCACAGGCTGGTGGCGCCGGCCAGCTCGGGCAGGGGCGCCGCGCGCATCTCCTCGGGCTGGCGGATGGGGGGCTGCTGGGGCGCGCGCATCCGTCGCTTGCCCCCGCGCAGCCACCAGATAACCCCCGCGACCATGGCCGCAAAGGCTGCCGCGCCCAGCACCACGCCCACCAGCAGCAGCAACGGCCCCAGCAGCATCAGCATCAGCAGCAGGCCCAGCACCGCCCATGGCCCGCGCAAGGCAAAGCCCTTGCTCCACACCCGCGGGCCCCGGCCACCCCTGCGCCCGCCGCGCCGGTTGCGATCGAGCGAGGCGCGGGCGGCCATCATGATGCGTTCGCCAGGGTCCTGCGGCATGGCCTTACCCCTCGAGCGAGAGCAGGGCGGGGCTGGCCGCGGCGCTGTTTGCCCCTTCGGCGCGGGCGATCCTTGCGCGCGACTTGTCCACCTCGGCCGAGAGCGTGTTCACCGTCTGCTTCATCGTCTCGAGCGCGCGCAGCTTGAAGGTGTCGATGCTGTCCATCGTCTCGTAGATGTTGACGAAGGCGCGCTGCAGCACCTCGATCGGCACGGTGCTGGCGGCGGCCTGCTGGTGAATGGCGCCCGATTGCTCTTTCAGCATGCGGCTGGTCGAATCGATGATGCCGGCCGTGGTGCTGTTGAGCGCGGTAATCTGCTGCAGCACCAGCCGTTGGCCCGACAGCGCCTGCGCCACGGTCACGGCGGTGCGCAGGGCGGCAATGGTGGTGGTGCTGGCGCGGTCCACGCCCTTGATCAGCTCGACATTGCTGCGCTTGACCAGATCGAGCGCCAGATAGCCCTGCACCGTGACCGCCATTTGCGTGAGCAGGTCTTGCGCGCGCTGGCGGGTGTAGAACAGCGCCGTCTCGCGCAGCGCCTTGGCCTGCGCCGGGTCGCTGATGTCCAGATCGGCGGCCTTGTTTTCCAGCACCTCGTCCATGCGGCGGGCGATGTGGATCATCTGTTCGAGATTGCCCATCGCCTCCCACAGCTTGCCGCGCTCGACATCGATGGCGGCATTGTCCTTGAGCAGCTCGTCCTTGCCACGCGCCAGCCGGTCGAGGATCGCGCGGATATGCCCCTGCGCGCTGACATAACCGTCGAAATAGCGCTGCATCTTGCCCGGCACAGGGATCAGGCCCAGCCACTTGCGGCCCTTGTTTGCCGTTTCGGGGTCAAGCGATTCGACCGTGCGGCGCAGTTCGACCAGCGCCGTGCCAACGCCGTCCTCCTTGCCCATCGCGTTGACAGGGCGGTCGAGAAAGCGGTTCGACAGGCCCGCCGCCGCGGCGATTTCCTTGCGGCCCATGTTGGTCAGCTGGTCGACGCGGGTGGCAAATTCGGGCGAATGCGGGTTTTGCGCCAGCAGGTCGGCCACAAAGGCGTCGACCTTGGCGTCGAGTTTGCCGGTCTGTTCCTTGTCGATCGGCACCAGCCCGGCCGCTTCTGCCGGCGCGACAGTGGGCACCGGATCGGGCGGGGTCAGCGTCAGCCGGGGGGCGGTTTCGAGACTGTCGGGGGAAGAGGCCATGGCGGATCATGCTCGCATTGGGCGCGTGGGCAGACGCGAAGGTTGCCTCGGTGTGTTACCTTAACAAGACAGTGGGGGCAAGCGAATGAAGATAGGCGATAAAGCCCCCAGAGCGCCCCGCCGCGTCACGCAAGGCACGTCCGCCAAACGCAAAACGCCCCGCCGGCAAGGGCGGGGCGCTGCGTGTTTTATGTGGCTGAGGCTCAGGCCGCCAGCTGCAGCGGCGCGATCTCGCCCGAGAGGTAGAGCTTCTTGGCCTTGGCCCGGCTCAGCTTGCCCGAAGAGGTGCGCGGCAGGGTGCGCGGCGGCACCAGCTCGACCACCGCCGGATGGCCCAGAATGGCGCGCACCTTCTCGGCCACGGCATTCTTCAGCTTCAGCCGCTCGGCCGGGTCGGACACGCGGCAGTGCACCAGCACGGCAGCCGTTTCCTCGCCCGTCTCGGTCTGCAGGCTGAAGGCGGCAATGTCGCCCTGATGGAAGCCGGGCAGCTGCTCGACCGCCCATTCGATGTCCTGCGGCCAGTGGTTCTTGCCGTTGATGATGATCATGTCCTTCGCGCGGCCCACGATGAACAGATAGCCATCGACCTGATAGCCCATGTCGCCCGTGTCGAGCCAGCCATCGACGAGGCAGGCATCGGTCGCCTCGGGGTCGCGGAAGTAGGAGTGCATGACGCTGGGGCCCTTGCACCACACCTTGCCGATGTGGTGGTCGCTCAGCGCATGGCCGTCGGCGCCGCGGATTTCGACCGCCATGTCGAGCACCGGCTTGCCGCAGTTGACGATGGCGCGATAACGGGCCGGGCGGCTGATGTCGCGGGGCTGGCCCGACAGGCGCTCCTCCTCGACCAGCTCGACGCGGATGCCTTCGCCCGGCGGCATGAGGGTGACGGCCAGCGTCGCCTCGGCCAGGCCATAGCTGGGCAGGAAGGCGTTGGCATGGAAGCCGGCGGGGGCAAAGGCGTTGACGAAGCCCTGCATCACGTCGGGGCGGATCATGTCGGCGCCGTTGCCGGCGATGCGCCAGCGCGCCAGGTCGAAGCGTTCGGCCACGTTGGTCTGGCTGCTGATGCGGCGCGCGCAGATGTCATAGCCGAAAGTGGGCGAATACGAGATCGACCCGCCCTGGTTGCGGCTGATGAGGTCGAGCCAGGCCAGCGGGCGGCGGGCGAAATCCTCGGTCTTGAGATAGTCGGTCGACACCTGGTTGGCGATGATCGACAGGAAGCAGCCGACCAGGCCCATGTCGTGATACCACGGCAGCCAGCTGATGCAGCGGTCCTCGGGGTGACGGTCGAGGTGCATGCCAAGGCCATGCCCGCGCAGGTTGTTCAGCAGCGAGGCGTGGGTGACGGCCACGCCATGCGGGAAACGCGTCGAGCCGCTGGAATATTGCAGATAGCAGATGTCGTCAGGCTCGGCCTTGGGCAGATTGCCCTCGCCGATCATGGCGGGCAGCGCGTCGGCGGCCAGAATGTCCCACGACATGCCAATGCAGCCGGCCTTGTTGGCGGTGTTGTGCGCGGCGGTGGCCGCATCGCCCATCGCGGCAATCTCGGCCGGATAGAGGAACAGCGCCGGGTCGGAGCTTGCCAGCTGCACCGAGAGCTGGTCGATGTAATTGTCCTTGCCGCCAAAGCTGGTGGGCAGCGGCAGCGGCACCGGCCAGCCACCGGCATAGACCACGCCGCAGAACAGGGCGGCAAATTCGGGGCCGGTTTCGGCCACCAGCGCCACGCGGTCGCCCTTGGCGATGCCGCGCGCGATCAGGCGGCGGGCCATGTCGAGCGAGTCCTGCCGCAGCTCGGCAAAGGGATAGACGCGCGAGAGGCGGCCACGCGGATCGTGGAAGTTCATGCCACGGGTGCCTTGCGCGGCATAGTCGAGCGCATCGCCAAAAGTGGCGAAGTCGGCAAGGCGGCGGGGCAGCGCGCACTGGTTAGGCGTTGCTGCCATTTCGGCACTGGTCTCGGCCGCGTCGGTCGGGCGTTGCATCATGGCAGTTTCGGTCATCTTCCAGGCGGGTCCATCGGTTTTCGGCGGCCCGGGGCAATTGCGTGCCCGAGCGCCCCAGCGCGGCATGGGGAGCGTACAAAGTGGCCCCACAACCACTCGTGACGACTCCGTTTCACCGCGCGACATGCGTTAAAGCACTCCCCAATGAGGGCACAGTGTGGCACGAATAAGGCCGGATGGATGATGTTAACCACACAGAGGCCGGATCGGGCCGGCGGGGCAGGGTGCTGCGCCCGATAAGCCCCGCGCGCCTCGACGAGATGGCGCTGGCCTATGTCGCCCGCTTTGCCACCAGCGCGGGCAAGCTCGAGGCCTATCTGGCGCGCAAGCTGCGCGAACGCGGGTTCGATGGCGATGGCGAGCCGGCGCAGGCGATAGCGGCCATTCTGGCGCGATTCGTGGCGGCCGGCTATGTCGATGATGCCGGCTATGCGCGGATGCGGGCGGGCAGCCTGCTGCGCCGGGGCATGGGCGCGCGCCGCATTGCGCAGGATCTGAACATGGCCGGCATTGGCGAGGATGTGCGCGCGCAGGCCATGCCCGGCGAGGCGGCGGCGCGTGCGGCCGCGCTGCAACTGGCGCGCAAGCGCGGCTTTGGCCCCTTTGCCCGCCTGCGCGGCGATGGGGCCAGTGATGCAGCGCCCGATGCCAGCGCCGATTTTGCCCGGCGCGAGAAGCAGGTGGCGGCCATGCTGCGCGCCGGCCACCGGCTCGACATGGCCCGCGCGATCATCGAGTCGCCCGACGCAGAGGCTGCCCAGAGCTGGGCCGACGAGGTGCGCGACGAAGCGTAAAATTGCCCGATTTCGTGGCCTTGATGGCGTTTTTGCCTGCCATGCGCGGATCGGTGCTTGCCCTTGGCCCCCACCATCGGCTAGGCGCCACAGCAGATTGATAGGGAACCTTGCAAGATGCTCTTCACCTGGTGGAAAGGCTCGACTTTCGGCACCTGGCTCAACACCACGCGCAATGGCGTGCATGTTGGCACCGATCATCAGGGCAACAAGTACTATCGCTCCAAGACGATCGTTCCTGCTGGCAGCAACAGCCCCTTTGCCGGGCGCGAGCGCCGCTGGGTGATCTACAACGGCAATAACGATTCGAGCCGCGTGCCCGCCGAATGGCATGGCTGGCTGCACAATTCCTATGACGGCGTGCCCGAGAGCCACCTGCCGCCGCCGCGCATCTGGGAGGTGGAATACACCCCCAACGCCACCGGCACCAAGGGCGCTCACCACCCGGCCGGTTCGCTGGCTGCTGGCGGTCATCGCCCGGCTGCGACCGGCGACTACGAAGCCTGGTCGCCCGAGGGCTGACACACAACATGGCGCTGCCGGCCCAGTTTCGCGGCGCGGCGCGCCATGCAGGCCTGCGTGTGGCTGGCCTTGCCTTGGCTTGCGCGCTGCTGGCCGCCTGCGGGCACAAGGATGACAGCCCTGACGCCAAGGCCACCGACGTGCCTCAGGCGGTGGTGGGCGGCCATGCCCGCGGCGCCACGGTCGAGAGCCAGTACGGCACCCCGGTCAAGGACCGCGTGGCCACCATCGGCCTGTTGAACAAGCGCAACAACGAGACGCAGGATCTGGTGCTCAAGCCGGGCGAGGCGCGGCGCGTGGGCAATGTTGTGGTCAAGCTGTCGACCTGCGAGAAGACCATGCCGTGGGAGCGCCCGCAGGAAACCGGCGCCTTCGTGCAGGTTTTCGTCGAGGAGCGCGCCAGGATCAGCGACCCGCTGGCCTGGCACAAGGTGTTCTCGGGGTGGCTGTTCAAGAATTCCCCCTCGCTCAACGTGGTCGAGCACCCCGTCTATGACGTGTGGGTGAAGGACTGCGCGATGAGCTTCCCGGGCGAAGAGGAGAGCCCGCAGGACTTTGCCGTGGCCAAGAGGGCGCCAAAGGCTTCGGGCAGCGACAGCGCGGCGCCGGCCCCTGCCGATGCGCCAGCCCCCGATGCGGCGCCTGCTCCTGCCCCGGCGCAGCCTGACTGATCGTCCTGCTCGTTGCGCTGTGCGCGGTGCAGGCGGCCCAGATAGTCGGACTGGCTGATCTCGACCGCGCCCATCGACGCCAGATGCCCGGTCATGAACTGGCAGTCGAGCAACTCGACCCCGCCCAGGCGCAGCGCCGCCACCAGCCATGCCAGCGCCACCTTTGAGGCATCGGGCACGCGGCTGAACATGCTCTCGCCGCAGAACACCCGGTCGAAGCCCACGCCATACAGGCCGCCGACCAGGGCGCGCGCGCCATCGGCCCCGGTCTGCCAGCACTCGACCGAATGAGCCTGCCCGCGCGCATGCAGCGCCAGATATGTCGCCTCGATCCGCTCGCTGATCCAGGTGCCGGCGGTTTCATCGTCGGGGTCGTCGGGGTCGTCGGGTTCGAGACCCGGGCGAGGGGCGGCGCAGGCGGCCAGCACTTGCGCAAAGGCGGTGTCGCAGGTCACCTCGAACCGGCCCCGGCGCAATGTGCGCGCCAGCGAGTGCGAACAATGGAAGCCGTCGAGCGGCAGGATGCCTCGCAGCCGCGGCTCGACCCAATAGATTTCGGGGTCGTCGCGCGCGTCGGCCATGGGAAAAATGCCGCTGCGATAGGCCAGCAGCAACAGGCCGGGGTCGATGATCTGGGATTGGCTGCCGGACACGCCATCGCATCTAGCATTCAACCGGTCGCAGCGAAATGGCCCACGCGGGCAAACCGCCGGCAGGCGGCAAAAAAGCCGGCCTGCCGGCGAGGCGCGCATGTCGCGCACAGGAAATTTGCGTTTTTGTGCAAAGGGCACCTTGCCAGACGTCCACATGTCCACTAGAGGCCGCCTCCACCTGCAGGAGTGTAGCTCAGTTGGTAGAGCATCGGTCTCCAAAACCGAGGGCCGTGGGTTCGAGTCCCTCCACTCCTGCCATTCCATCGCGCAAGGCGATGGTTTTTCCCGACATGGCGATCATCGCGTAACGGCAGCCCGTTCGGGGTAGGCCGCATTCGTCGCAGCCTTGCCCTTTGCCACTCACCCTTTGCCAATCGCGCCGACACGGCTAGGAGGCTGGCCGGCGAGGGGCTTTGCCACAGGGCGGGCCTCGTTTGCCGACCTGTGTCATCCGGCCACACCTTGGGGAGAGCCTGCGCGTGCCCACCGAATCAGCCTTTGTTGCGCCTGTGCTGCCCGGTCAGGGGCCGGCGCATGGCCGGTTGTGGCGGCGGGCCGATCTGTGGCTGGGCATTGTCCTGTCGTTGCTGGCGGTGACGCCGGTGCTTGTCGCCCGCTATCCGCAGATGAGCGATTATCCGGCCCATCTGGCGCGCTATTACGTCATGCTGGCCGGCGGCCATAACGATGTCCTCAACCGCTATTACGACTTCCGCTGGCAGTGGACGGGCAATGTGGGCGTTGACCTGCTGATTCGCCCCTTTGCCGCGCTGTTCGGGCTGGAGCTTGGCGGGC
>DATMUT010000687.1:0-4553 GCA_035563755.1 Novosphingobium sp. | reverse complement strand
CGCAGAGCGGCCGTGCCAGCGCCTGTCGCGCGCACCGCGCTCAGCACAAGGCAGGCCAGGAACGAGCCTGTCATCAGCGCGCCGGCCTGGTTGACGAAAGTGTCGAACACGCTCTCATAGGCAATGTCGAGCCCGGCCAGGCCGGGGAAGATCAGCACCGCGCCCACCCCGAAAGGCGCTCGCTGCGGGCGGGCGAACAGCCAGCCCATGACCAGCAGGAACGGCGCGATCATCACGCAAAGGCCGGCAAAGTCTGTGACATGGGGGATCATCAGAAAGGCGGCCAGCCCGGCGGCCAGCACCGCGCCGATGGTGCCGTAAAACACATGGCGCGCGGCGCGCAAAGGCGCATCCAGATGGCTGAACAGCGCGCAGATGATGGCAGCTGTCACCACGGCCGAGCCGGCGTCGGTCCAGGCCGTGGCGATCCATATGGCGCAGGTGATGAGCACCGTGAGCATGGTGGCAGCCGCCGCCCGCATGGCCACGCGGTGATCGCGGTGCAGCGCGCGCCTGCTGACCGGGAACAGCTCGCCCTGCGGCGGGGAAGCCGCCTTGCGCACCTGTCCGGGGTAGGCGGGTGCCTGGTCGAGCAGCCGGTCGCGCAGGGCACGCGCGGCGGCGTGGGCCTGGATCAGCCCGGTCAGCCGGTCAAGCAGGCTCAGTTGCACAAGACCCGCCCAGCTTTCGGGCGTTTCCAAATCCGGCTCGAGCGCGTGGGCGCGGGCGATGAGAGCGGACGGGTCCTGCTGCGCGCCTTTTGCGATCCACACCCGCACCGCCTCGATCAGCGCGCCAAGCCTGCCATGGCCCGCCAGATCCTGCGCTCCGCCTTCACCAAGCGCGACTATGCGGTCCTCGACCGCGCTGGCCAGCGGCAAGAGCAGGCCCAACTGCATTTCGGCCTCGCGCAGCATATCGGGCACGATGGCCGGGCTGGTCATGTCATAGGGCAGGTGGGTCGAGAGCAGGTGCAGGTCGTGCAGGTCGGCCGCCAGCTTGCGCCGGTCGCGCCAGATCACCTCTTCGGGCCGGGGCGGGATGGCCAGCGCTTCGTTCGACCACACCTGCGCGTCCTCGAGGATGCGGTCGAGCCGGTCGCGCACCTGATGCCACACGGGCTTTGGAAACAGAAGCGCGTGCACCACCGACACGCAGGCAATGCCGATGCCGATTTCCTGCACCCGCGCGATGGCCACGTCGAACACCGTTTCGGGCGCGTTGACCGTGGGAATGGCCACGATGATCGCGCTATAGCCGGCCAGCAGCGACACATAGGAACGCGGCGTGCGGTCGAGCGCGGCCACATAGGTGCAGGTGCCCAGCCACAAGGCCAGCGCCAGCACCAGCAGTTCGGGCGCATCGACCAGATTGGGCACCATCACGATGGCCACCGCCGCGCCGATGACCGTGCCCATCATGCGGTATACGCCTTTGGACATGAGCGCGCCGGTCAGGGGCTGGGCGACGATATAGCAGGTGATGACCGACCAGTAGGGCCGCTCGAGCTGGCTGGCGAGCGCGATGTAATAGGCCAGGATCGCCGCGATCAGCGTCTTGGCCGAGAAAATGCCGTCGACCAGCAGGTCATGGCCGACCGCTCTTCCTGCAAGGATACTTCCAGAGAAGAACGGCCGGCCATTCGCCGTGGTTGGGAAGCGCCACGAAACGAAGTGGGGGAGGGGTTTCGGGCGCGCCACGGCGGGGGTGTCAGTCGCGTGCAGGCCCGCGCATGCCGCGCGCAGCCAGCGCCGCGCCCAGCGCCCACAGGCCCGCGCCCGGTTCTCCGCCCGGCGCATGCAGCAGGAATTCGGTCAGGGCATGCAGCGCGGCGCATTGAAGGCGGTGGGTGGCGGCGGTGAACATGGGGGCAAGTCCTGTGCAGGGGGCCGGTGTGGGCGGCGCCCTGTTGCACCTGCGAACAGGCCTTGGCCAATACTGTCTGCCTGTATATTTATACCGGAACGGTATATTGTTGGCGCGCGCCTGACCCCCTGCTTGCGGGGATTGCGTCGCCCGGCTTGCTGGCATATCGAACAGGCTCGGGGGTAAAGCCCTGAAACAGATCGCGCCGGTGCCCTGACGGGCTTAATTCGGGAACACGGTGAGCAGCGCTTTGCGGCGGGGCAAATCCGGGGCTGTCCCTGCAACTGTAAGTGGCGAGCGAGATGCATACCGCTTCCCCCATAGCGCGGGGAGGCAGCCACTGGGCCGGACGCAGAATCATGCGAGGCCTGGGAAGGCATGCATCGAGCGATGACCCGCGAGCCAGGAGACCTGCCGGCGTCTGGTCGCTCATGCCTTGGTCCAGGGGATGGCCGCGGCACGGTGAACTCCGTTTGAGCGGCAAGCAGCGGCCGGGGCCGCGAGGGTTGCGTGTGCCGGTTGCGCTTGGCGTCCGGCCGGTGCGCGCGCCTGCCGTTTGCCAGCGGTTTGCCCCGGCCCGTGTCGCCAGACGCCGGGGACCATGCGTGACCAAGTTCATCCCTTTTGCCAGTGCCTTTGCGCTGGCCTTTTCCTCGCTGCGAGGCCGGATCGGGTTGCTGTTTGCCGGCTTGCTGGCGGCCAATCTCCTGGCCTGGGTGTGGGCCTATGGGCTGTTTCATGCCCAGCCGCTCATGCTGGGTACGGCGGTTCTGGCCTGGGGGCTGGGCCTGCGCCATGCGGTCGATGCCGATCACATTGCCGCGATCGACAATGTCACCCGCAAGCTGATGCAGGAGGGGCAGCGGCCCATAACAACGGGCCTGTGGTTTGCCGTTGGTCATTCCGGCATCATCGGCATTGCCTCGGTTGGCATTGCCTTTACCGCAAGCGCTGTCGCGCGGTTTGGTGCGCTCAAGGAGGTGGGCGGGGTGCTGGCCACCATTGTGTCGGCCGGCTTTCTGTTCGCCATCGCCGCCATGAACCTGCACATATTGCATGCGGTCTGGCGCAAGTTTGCCCATGTTCGCGCAGGGGGCGCCTATGTCGAGGAAGATCTCGACCTGCTGATGGGCGCGCGCGGGCCGCTGTCGCGCCTGTTTGGCCCCATGTTCCGGCTGGTCAGCCGCAGTTGGCACATGGCGCTGCTGGGCTTCCTGTTCGGGCTGGGGTTTGATACCGCCACCGAAGTCGCCATTCTGGGCATGTCGGCCAATCAGGCGGCCAATGGCCTGTCGATGGGCACGTTGCTTGTCCTGCCGCTGCTGTTTGCCTGTGGCATGGCGCTTGTCGATACGGCCGATGGGGTGGTGATGCTGGGCGCGTATGAATGGGCTTTCGTCAAGCCGGTGCGCAAGCTGTACTACAACATCACGATCACGCTGATCTCGGCGCTGGTGGCCATCGTCATCGGTGGCATCGAGACGCTGGCGCTGGTGGGCGACAAGCTGGGGCTGAGCGGATGGCCCTGGGAGATGGCTGAAGGGCTGGGGAGCAATTTCAACCGCATCGGCTTTGCCATCATCGGCCTTTTTGTCGTGTGCTGGCTGGTCAGCTTTGCCATCTATCGGTGGCGCCGGTTCGATGAGCTCGACATGCCGGCCGCGAGGTAGCGTGACGGGCGGTTGCTCGCATCGAAACGATTGGCTTGGCCGGAATCTTCGTATAAGGCCCGCCTCGAAGGGCTTGCTTGCTGGCCCTTCGACGATCGCGCCGGTGCCCCGCAAGGGGCTTGAATGGGAATGCGGTGAGGAGGCCTGGCTTTCCAATTCCGCAGCTGTCCCTGCAACTGTAAGCGGATAGCGCGATGCACACGCCCTGCTTTACGCAGGGCAGCCACTGGGCCGCCATCATGCCGGTCTGGGAAGGCGTGCATCAAGCCACGACCCGCGAGCCAGGAGACCTGCCAGCGCATCGGTCGCTCTTGCTGTGGCTCAGGGATTGGCCATTGCACGGTATGTCTTCCGTCTGAGCGACGATGTTGTGCGGCTGGGGCCGCATGGCTGCGCGGTTACGGGTGTTTTGCGCCCGCCCGTCGTCGCGCGCCTGCCGATGTTTTCGGCAAGCCCCTGCCGCTGTCGCTGCTGCGCGCGGAAGGAATTGCCATGCCTGACCTCTCGAAGGTGCCCGTAACCATCGTCACCGGCTTTCTTGGAGCCGGAAAGACCACCCTTATCAGCCACCTCATCCGCAATGCGGGCGGGCGGCGTCTGGCCGTCGTGGTCAACGAATTCGGCACGCTGGGGGTCGATGGCGACATTTTGCAGTCCTGCGCCATTCCCGACTGCCCGGCCGAAAACATCGTCGAGTTGGCCAATGGCTGCATCTGCTGCACCGTGGCCGACGATTTCATCCCCACGGTCGAGACGCTGCTGGCGCTCGATCCGCGGCCCGATCATATCCTGATCGAGACATCCGGGCTGGCGCTGCCCAAGCCGCTGCTCAAGGCGTTTGACTGGCCCGCGATCCGCAGCCGCATCACGGTCGACGGCGTGCTGGCGCTGGCCGACGCCGAAGCGGTGGCGCAGGGCCGTTTCGCGCCTGATCTGGCGGCAATCGAGGCGCAACGTGCGGCCGATCCGGGCATCGACCACGAAACGCCCTTGTCCGAGGTGTTCGAGGACCAGCTG
>DATMUT010000686.1:0-5706 GCA_035563755.1 Novosphingobium sp. | reverse complement strand
ATGCCAAAGGCGATGTGCATGAAGCCATGGCCGTCGGGGGCGAAAGGCAGGTCGGAATTGACCCAGAAGATCGAGTGATGCTCGTTCGTGCCGTCGGCCCGCGCGAAGATGCCCACGCCTTTGCTGTGATCGGCATAGCGGAAGCCCAGCCGGTCGCGGTAGAATTCATACGAGCCGACATAGTCGGGCGAGAAGAAGACGACGTGGTTGATCGTCTTGGGGATGGCCTTGTGCCGCCACTGGCGATGCTGGTTCAACCGCTTGATATTGCCCGGCGCATTGACCGCATCGGGGGTCGAGACGACCGGCCGTTTGGCCCAGACGCGCAGCCCGATGTGTTGCCCGTCGGGCGCCTGAAAGGTGGCGGACCCGTCGGTGTGGCGCGTGACCGGCACATCCTGCTCGATCCCGGCAACCAGCGTGTCGAGATTGGCCGGCGTGTCGACGCCCCAATAGGTCAGGCGCACGCCATTGCCGGCAAAGTTGCGTGGCGGCAGGCGCGGATCGTCGGCGCTCATCACGATGACCTGCGCCCCGCTGGACACTTCGAACACATGCGTTGCTGCGTCATGCGACAGCGGCGCCAGCCCGAAATCGGCCCAGAACTGGGCGCAGTTTGCCAGATCGTCCACCCCGAAAAGGACGCTTTCTACTCCGAGAATGGCCATGTCTGTTCCTTTAGATCTCTTGCGCCAGGGCGGATTGCGCCCGGTGCATGCGCTGGTTCAATTCGGCCGGCGAAGCGGCGGTCTGTTGCATGTGTCCAATGGCCACCGAGTCCTCGACGACGAGGCGGCAACGCTCCCATCGGCGCGCCTCGAAGGCGGCGTAGATGTCCCCGATCGCGCCGCCTCTGGCGAAACCGTCGGCCAGCAGCAGCCCGTCCTCGATCGAGATGCCCGCGCCCGAGGCCAGATGCGGCGTTGTCGCATGGGCGGCATCGCCGATCAGGATGGTGCGACCGCTGTGCCAGGGCAGGGGCAGCAGCACCGCATCGAGCGGGCGCGCGATGATGTTGGCCCCACTGTCGATGGCGGCGCGCACCGCATCCATGATCGGGCCGCCAAAGGGCGCCAGCATGGCGCGCAACTCGCCTGCCAGCTGCGCTTCGTCCAGCCAGCGGCGCTCGCGGTTGTTTTCGAGCAGCCAGAGATACATCTGGTCCTGCGACACGGGCATGACCCCGCAGGTCAGCTCGCGCCCCATGAAGAAATGCGGCCGGTCGGCCTGCGCTGGCCGATCGGCCAGCAGGCGCCAGCAGAACTGGCCAGTGTAGGCCGGTTTGGGCGCCTGGGGGAACAGCCGCTCGCGCATGGCCGAAAAGGCGCCATCGGCCGCGACGACCGCGCGGTACTGGCGCCTGTCGCCGCTCGAGAAGGTGACCTCGACGCCATCGGCCCTTTCGGTCACATCGGTCACGGTTGCCCCCAGTCGCACCGGAACGCCGGCCGCCAGCACTTGCCCTGCCATGATGGCGTGAAGTTCAGGGCGCAGAATGCCGCCGGCGGTGGGCAGGCCGGGCTCGAGCGGGTGCATGGGCACTTCGCTGATCACCTGGCCATCGGGGCCGCAGATGGCCGCCCCTTGGGTGATGAAATGGCCTTTGGCGCAGACTTGCTCCAGCAGGCCCAGGCGTTTGAGTGCGCGATAGGTTGGGCCGGTGATGCTGATGCCCGCGCCGTACACCTTCCAGCCGGGATCGATCTCGACGATCTCGACCGGCAGCCCATGTTCGGCCGCCCGGATGGCAAATGCCATGCCGCCAATGCCGCCGCCCACGATCAGGATCGGCTGCCTTTCGGGGGCGGCTTCGTTCGCTTCCATTCAACCTCTCCGGCGGTGATTGTCGTTGCCGGGGGTGTTAGGATGGACTTACCCAGTCGCAAAGTTGATTGAATTTATCAAAATCAATTCACAAAGCAAAACCATCTGGCGGCGCCAGCGCCCCATAACGGGCAAAGGTCTTGAGCAGTTCGATCAGCCAGCGCAGCCCTTCGTCGGCATCGCGCGTGCGGTGAAATTGCAGCACTTCGCGCATGACAGGAAAGTCGAAAGGCAGTGGCGCCATGGCGATGGCCGCTTCCTGCGCCATCACCTGTGCCAGGCGCTCGTGCATGATGGCCAGCCTGTCGGTGCCCACCAGCAGGCGCGGCACCATCGTAAAGACAGGCACGCTGATCTCGACCCGGCGCGGTTTTTTGAGCAGCGCCAGATGCCGGTCGGCAAAGGCGGCAGTGCGGTTCGTGCCCATCGTCACGCCAATATGGCCGCGGGCAAAAACGCTTTCCTCGGTGATCGGGCCATCGAAAAAGCGGTTTTTGGCGCAACCTGCCACCACATGGCGTTCCTCGAAGAGCAGTTCGACGGGTTGCTCGCCGATCGCATAGTCGGCAGGTGTGACGAAAAGATCGATTTCGCCGGCGTTGAGCTTGCGGGCGGTATCCTGGTCGGGCCCGCGGAAATCGAATTCGACGCGCGGTGCTATGTGAGCAATTTCGGCGCAAAGGCGGGTGAAAATGGCAGCGATCACATAGTCCGAGGCAACGATGGTGAACAGGCGCCGCGATGTGGCCGGGTCGAAGTGCAGCGATGTGTTGACCAGCCGGTCGGCGACCTGCAGGCAGGCCTTGACCTCGGGCCACAACCGCTCGGCATAGGATGTGGCGAACATGCGCTTGTTCTGGACGATGAGCAGTTCATCCTGAAAGAAGTCCCTCAGGCGCGAGAGGGCAGCGCTTGTGGCCGGCTGGCTCAGGCTCAGGCGCTCCGAGGCGCGGATAACGCTGCGCTCCTCGAGCAGGATGTCGAGCGCCACGAGCAAATTGAGGTCCAGTCCGCGGAATCGCATGGTAAATCGGTGTCCTTTGGGCAGGCCTGGCTGCCGATAGCGGTTGCATATACGCATCTTGGCAGGGATAGGACATTGGGCACTTGGCGGTTGCGGCCGGTTCGGCAAATTGGGCTGGCGGGCCGTGCTGCTATCCGCTCGGCGGGCAATACAGGGCACAGAGCAGCCTACGGTCTCGAGGTATCGCCATGATTGGTGATCTATCGGATAAGGATGATGGCGCCCGCCGCTGGCATGTGGCCGAGCCGACGGGGCTTCGCGCGATGGGCAAGTCACCAATGCAGGAAGGCCGATGAACATGGATCTGCGCGCGCTGGAGCATTTTGTTGCGGTCAATCGCCATGGCGGCTTCGCCCGTGCGGCGCGCGAACTCAATATCGCGCAGCCCAGCCTGTCGCGCAGCATCGCCCAGCTCGAGGGCGAACTTGGCATGCAGCTGTTTACAAGAGACACGCGGGGGGCCGAAATCTCGGCGGCGGGCAAGCGGTTCCTGCCCTATGCGGTGGCGATCCTGGATGATGTGAACCGCGCGCGCATGTTCTTCGAAACGCCCGAGGCCGAGCCTTTTGAGCGCGTGCGGCTGGGCCTTTCGCCCAACTTGCTGCAACCGCCCTTCGATGCGGCGCTGGGCGATCTGATCATGCGCAGCGGGCGCTATCAGATCGAGGTGAGGACCGGGACGATGGAAAGCCTGGTGGCGGAGGTGAGGGCGCGCACCGTCGATCTGGTCGTCTGCATGCTGGCGGACTACGTCAATATCCATGCCGATGAGTTTGACGGATGCGGGTTCGAGGAGATCGCGAGCGAGGTGATGATCCCGGTGGCCCGGCCAGACCATCCCGTCTTCGAGCAGGATATGTCGCTACAGGCCGCAGCGCGCCATGATTGGGCCGTCCCCTATCAGATGTCGGTGAGTTATCGATTTGAAACGGCGTTTTACAAAAGAAACATCACCATTCCGCACCAGCGTTTGAACTGTGCATCGCTGCCTCTCGCCAGAAAGTCTGTTGAGGAATGGCGGCTCATCGCCATGATGCCCGAGCGCAGCGTGGCTGGTGATCTGGCCTCGGGCGCGTTGCGGCGGCTTGATCTGCCTGAGCTGGATTTTGATTACACGATTGGTTTCATCACGACAAAAATGGCACCGCCATCGCCGGCCGTGCTTACGGCCATGCAGATATTTCGTGAGGTGGTGCGGTCTTTGTAACTGATATTGCGCGAGCGGCGCTGATATATGGGCGAGGCGCGCAAATAAAAAACGCGAGGAAGCGTGAGGGGGCTTCCTCGCGGCAACAGGACAGGACTGTTGACTTGGCTTACTGCAATGCGTCGATCAGATCTTGACCTTCAGCTGCACGCCGAAAGTGCGCAGGTCTGGCAAGCCAACCTGAACCGCCGACAAGGCCGAGAAGTAACCGCTATAAGAGTTGATCGCATAATTGTTGTTGATGCTGACAGCGGTATGGTTGTTGAAGATGTTGTTCATGAACAGGCTGGCCGAATAACGGCCCATCGTGCCGCCCAGGCGGGCGTTGAACAGGTGCAGGTCGCGCGTTCTGGTCACGTTGGCCTGGTCGCTCCACATGCCCGACTTGAAGTTCCAGTCGCCACGCAGGAACCAGGTGGCATTCGCATAGCCCTTGACATCGCCGCCAAAGGTGACGCCCACATTGGCCGAGTATTTCGACGTGTGAGGCATTTCCTTGCCGTAGAAATTGGTGATGCCGTAAAGGGCGGTGAGCGAAGAGTCCTTGTAGTTGATGATCCGGCTGGCATTCATGGCCCCGCCCGCGTCGATCGTGATCAGATCGTTCATCTTGTACGTGCCGTTCAGCTCGACGCCGTACATATCGACTGCGCCGGTATTCAGATAGGCATTGTAGAAGTTGTAGAGGGGTGTGGCCGTCGATTGCGTGGTGCTGACCACCGAGCCATCGGTGCTCTGATAATAGCCCACCTGCTGCGCGTTCACCTGATCGGTCCACTGCGCATAATACAGCGCGCCCGAATAGCGCAGGCGGCCATTAAGCAGCTTGCCCTTGGCGCCGATTTCGTAGTTCGTCACCTTCTCGGGGTTGGCAAAAAGCGGCACGCCCGAGCTCTTGGCCAGCCCCTGCAGGGTGGTCGAGAGGGCCATGACATAGCTGTTGTAGGTCGACGGGTTCACGCCCTTCGACCACGAGGCATAGACCATGAGGCTGGGGTTGATCTGATAGTTCACGATAATGCGCGGCAGGAAGTTGTTGAACGACTTCTGGCCGATCAGCGAGCCCGAGGCGTAGGTGCCCGCCGGCAGATAGCCCAGGCTGTCGGTATAGGTCTTGCCGCCGCCGAAATAGGCACCAATGGTGTCGATCTGGTAGCGGCCCTCGAAGCTGGCCGACAGCTTGCTGGTCACATCATAGGTCGCGCCGAAGAAGGCGCCAAAGGTCTTGGTCGTGCTCGGGCCGCTGGCGGTATAGGTCCCGCCCAGCGTGGCCAGCGCCTGCTGCCCCTGAGCCGAAAGGTAGCTGGCGCCCACCACGCCGTGCAGCTTGCCATAGGTGTAGTTCAGGCGCCCTTCGACCGACCAGTCGCGCTGCTTGTCGTCGATTTCATAGGGCCAGTTGAACGAACCGGCGGCCGAATCCTGCCCATCCAGATCGATGATGTTCGACCAGGTCTCGTGGTTGTAGCCGGCCAGAACCTGCGCGCTGATGTGCGGGCTGAAGGTGTAGTCGAGCACGCCGTGCGCGTGCTGCGTGTGGCGCAGAAGGCCGTAGTGCTGCACCTGATCGCTGTTCTTCAGCAGCGTGCGCGTGCTGTTGGCGGCGGCCAGCTGCGCAGCGCTCAGCGTGGTGTCGGACGTCACGGGGTTG
>DATMUT010000685.1:0-3330 GCA_035563755.1 Novosphingobium sp. | reverse complement strand
CGCGCGACCGCCACGCCATGTTCTTTGCAACGCTGGGCGTCATCGCTTCCTCGATCGAGCGTCTTGCCGTCGAGATCCGCCACCTGCAGCGCACCGAAGTTCTGGAAGCGGAAGAATATTTCTCGCCCGGCCAGAAGGGTTCGAGCGCGATGCCGCACAAGCGCAACCCGGTGCTGACCGAAAACCTGACCGGCCTTGCCCGCATGGTGCGCAGCGCCGTGACCCCCGCGCTCGAGAACGTCGCCCTGTGGCACGAGCGCGACATCTCGCACTCCTCGGTCGAGCGGTTCATCGGCCCTGACGCGACCATCACGCTCGACTTTGCGCTGGCCCGCCTGACCGGCGTGGTCGACAAGCTGGTGATCTATCCCGAGCGGATGCAGAAGAACCTCGACAAGATGGGCGGCCTTGTCCACTCGCAGCGGGTTCTGCTGGCCCTCACGCAGGCCGGGCTCGAGCGCGACGCCTCGTACCGCCTGGTGCAGCGCAACGCCATGAAGGTGTGGGAGAGCGACGGCCAGCTCAGCCTGATGGAGCTGCTGAAAGCCGACCCCGAGGTCGCCGCCGCCCTGACGCCCGCGCAGATCGAGGACAAGTTCAACCTCGACTACCACTTCAAGGGCATCGACACGATCTTCGCGCGCGTTTTCGGCGAATAATCGCCTGTGCAGCTTTGGGGCGCCCGCAGACCATGCGGGCGCCCTTTTGCCATTCATCCGGCTTTTCAACGCGCCGGATAGGCCCTAGCATCCGCGCCGGGGACGGTTTTTCCGGGAGGGACGCTTGCAGATCATCCGCACTATCGTGATCGTGCTGATCGCGGCCGCCATTTCCGCCTTCGTGGCGATGAACTGGACGGTGGTGAGCATCAACATCCTGCCCAACTGGCAGAACGGCACGCCGGCAACGCCCGGCGCCGCGCAGGCCACGGCCTATGTCTCGCTGCACTGGCCGCTGGGCATGGTGGTGGTGGTGGCGTTCCTGTGCGGCCTTGTGCCCATGTGGGTGATGAGCAAGGCCGGGCGCTGGCGCCTGAAGCGGCGCATCGCGACGCTGGAAAACACCGTGCGCGCCACCACGCCCACCCCGCCGCTGGCCACCAGCACCCAGCTTGACGCGGCCGCGCAGAAGGCCGACTGAACCCCTGCGGCCCTGCCAAAGGGCCAGTAACAACCGGGACTTCCATCCGATGAATCACAATCCGCTCTACCTCGCCCTCGACCTGCCCCGCCTTGACGCCGCCGAGGCGCTGGCGCGCAAGGTGGCAGCGCATGTGGGCGGGCTGAAGCTGGGGCTGGAATTCTTTTGCGCGCATGGCCACCACGGCGTGCACGAACTGGCCAAGGTCGGCCTGCCCATCTTCCTCGACCTGAAGCTGCACGACATTCCCAACACGGTAGCCGCCGCCATGCAGGCGATCCACGTGCTCGAACCCTCGATCGTGACGATCCACGCAGCGGGCGGGCGTGCCATGATGGAAGACGCCAAGGCCGCCGCTGGCGAGAACACCAAGGTGGTGGCCGTGACCGTGCTGACCAGCCTCGACGACGGCGACCTGTCGGCCATTGGCGTGGGCGCCAGCGCGCATGACCAGGCCCTGCGCCTGGCCGAACTGGCGCACAGCGCGGGCCTTGATGGCATCGTCTGTTCGGGCCACGAGGTGGGCGCGGTGAAGAACCAGTGGAAGGACGGCTACTTCGTTGTGCCCGGCCTGCGCCCGGCCGAAGCGCATTCCCACAATGCGCTGGGCGACCAGAAGCGCTCGGTAACGCCGCGCATGGCCCGCGATGCCGGCGCCAGCGTGCTGGTGGTGGGCCGCCCCATCACCCGCGCCGAAGATCCGCTGGCCGCCGCCCGCGCGATCGAGGGAACGCTCTAGGCGCCGGATTATGAGCCAACCGCTGATCAAGATCTGCGGCCTGCGCGACACAGGCATGATCGACACCGCGATTCGCGCGGGGGCCACGCATGTCGGGCTGGTGTTTTTCGCCCGCTCGCCCCGCAATGTCAGCATCGAGCAGGCCGCCGCCCTTGCCGACTATGCCCGCGGACGGGTGAGCATTGTCGCGCTGCTGGTCGATCCCGATATGGACATGGCAGCCCATGTGAATGCCGCTGTGCAGCCCGACGTGATCCAGTTGCACGGCGGCGAAAGCCCGGCGCAGGCCGGCGCCATCCGGGCCGCTACGGGCCGCGAGGTGTGGAAGGCCATTGGCGTGCGCAAGACCGCCGATCTGGAAGCGGGCCGCGCCTATGCCGGCAGTGTCGAGCGCCTGCTGTATGACGCCAAGCCGCCCGAGGGCGCGCCCCTGCCCGGCGGCACGGGGTTGCGCATCGACTGGGGGCTGATGCGCGGGTTTGCCCATCCGCTGCGCTGGGTGCTGGCCGGCGGGCTTGACCCGCGCAATGTGGCCGAGGCGATGGCGATTACCGGGGCCGATGCGGTCGATGTCTCCTCGGGCGTGGAGCGCGCGCCGGGCGTCAAGGACGCAGCGCTGATCGCGCAGTTCTGCGCCGCCGCGCGCGGCTAAGCGCGAAATCCTGAGCCAGCGCGCGGCTAGATCACGAAAAAGAGGCGGCCCGGTTGCCCGCGCCGCCCCCTTTCATGCCCTGTGGCCCAAGGCTTCAGAAGTGGACGCCCACACCCACCAGGGCAGCGTTGCTGTCGCGCGCGCCATCCTCGGTGAAGTAGTGGCGGTATTCCACCTTGGTGAAAGCCGGCCCGATGCTGTGCTCGAGGCCAGCGCCGATATGGGTGGCGTTGGGCCCTTCACCATAGCTGTAGCCGGCCAGGCCATAGACCTTGTCCTTGGGATCGATGTGCGCGCCAAAGCGGGCGGTCGTGCCGAAGCGGACGCGGTTCTGGCTGGTCAGCACCTTGTCGACCGACTCTTCGAGGCCGACGAAAGTGCCGCCGCCAGTGTGGATGTCGTAGCCGACGGCGGCGCCGATGTTGCCCTGAACGGCCTGGCTGTCGTTCCAGCCAAGGCCGGTGTGAACCTCAACGCGGCCCTCGCCGCTCTGGGCCAGAGCGGGCGTGGCGGCTGCCAACGACGCGGCGAGCGTAAAAAGAACCAGACGCATAGCAAAAACTCCGTATTTCCGTGGGTATCTGCACCCAGGGCCAGCGTTGCGCCCGCCCGCCTGTCACCAAAATGAACCGCCGGTGCAGGCTTTTGTCAGGAAACGGACATGATGTCCGCTTAGCCTGCGGAATTGCGCCATTGAGGCAGCCCCTGCCCTAATTGTCGCAACGGGCAGGCCGGTGCGCAGGTGCGACAATTGGGCAACACATGGCAGCCCTCCCCCCTGCCCCATCGTGAGGCTGGA
>DATMUT010000684.1:0-2866 GCA_035563755.1 Novosphingobium sp. | reverse complement strand
AGCCGATCGGCTTGTCCGGGTCGCGCAGCCCCGCGCGGCTCAGCTTCATCGCGCTCGAGAGCACCTCGATCGCCTTGTCCTGGCCAAACACCACGCGCTTGAGGTCGCGGTCGAGATGTTCGAGCACCTTCTTGTCGTCGCTCGACACGCTCTTGGGCGGGATGCGCGCCATCGTGGCGATCACCGCCTCGATCTCGCGCTCGGTGATGGTCTTCTTGCGCTTGCTTGGCGGCACCAGCATCTGCATCGCGCCCACCTCGTCGATAACGTCGATCGCCTTGTCGGGCAGCTTGCGGTCGTTGATGTAGCGGGCCGACAGCTCCACCGCGGTCTTGATCGCGCCGGGCGTGTACTTGACCTTGTGGTGCTCCTCAAACGCGGTGCGCAGGCCTTTCAGGATCTTGATCGTGTCCTCGATGGTCGGCTCGTTCACGTCGATCTTCTGGAACCGGCGCAGCAGCGCGCGGTCCTTCTCGAAGTGGTTGCGGAACTCCTTGTAGGTGGTCGAGCCGATGCAGCGGATCGTGCCGCCCGACAGCGCCGGCTTCAAGAGGTTCGAGGCGTCCATCGCCCCGCCCGACGTGGCGCCGGCGCCGATCACCGTGTGGATCTCGTCGATGAAGAGGATCGCGTGGGGCATCTTCTCGAGTTCCGAGACGACCTGCTTCAACCGCTCCTCGAAATCGCCGCGATAGCGCGTGCCGGCCAGCAGCGAGCCCATGTCGAGCGAATAGATCACCGCATTGGCCAGCACCTCGGGCACCTCGCCCTCGACGATCTTGCGCGCAAGACCCTCGGCGATGGCGGTCTTGCCCACGCCCGGATCGCCCACATAGAGCGGGTTGTTCTTGGAGCGGCGGCACAGGATCTGGATGGTGCGATCGACCTCGGGCCCGCGCCCGATCAGCGGGTCGACCTTGCCGTTCAGCGCCTTCTCGTTGAGGTTGACGGTGAACTGGTCGAGCGCGGTCTCCTTCTTCGAGCCGCCGCTCTTGGTCTCCTGCTTTTCCTCGGGGTGCGGGGTTTCGGCCTCGGCGCCCTTGGGGGTCTTGTCCTCGATGCGCTTGCCGCCCTTGCCAATGCCGTGGCTGATGTAGCTGACGGCATCCAGCCGGCTCATGTCCTGCTGCTGCAGGAAATAGACCGCATAGGAATCGCGCTCGGAGAACAGGGCGACGAGCACATTGGCGCCGGTCACCGTGTCCTTGCCGCTCGACTGCACATGCAGGATGGCGCGCTGGATCACCCGCTGGAAACCGGCGGTCGGGGCCGGATCGCCCTTTTCCTTGGTTTTCAGGCTCTGGTATTCCTGGTCGAGATATTGCTTCACCGCCTCGCCCAGATCGCCAAGGTCAACGCCGCAAGCGATCATCACCTGCGAGGCGTCGGGGTCGTCGATCAGCGCCAGCAGCAGATGCTCGAGCGTGGCATATTCGTGGCTGCGCTCGGAAGCATGCGACAGGGCCGCATGGAGGGTCTTTTCAAGGCTCTGGGCGAAACTGGGCATCTAGGGCACTTTCGCTGGGGAAGGATCTTTGCCCTAAAGGGCAATATCGTTTCCCGAGGGGGTATTGTCTGGAACGGCTGTCTGGAGTTGCAGGTTCCGGCAGGGCCGCCAGTTCGATCCGGCCGGAATGCGAAAACGAGAATGGTGCAACCTCGTCAAAGAGTATGGCGAGCCATGATTAACCCACCCTATATGGCGACCCTCTGCGTGATTACGAGGGGCCGCTTCACGAGGGCCGCAACAGGGGCGGGGCGGCGCCCTCATCCTTGCGCGCCGTCGGTTTGGCGGGGGCGGAACAGGGCCTCGGCGGCCCGGCGCGATTGCGATGCGCGCTCGCGGTGAGCGATCACCCGGGCGATCTCGGCCTCAAGTAAGTGGATGCGTGTGCCAAGCTCCTCGAGCGAATAGGGCTCGAGGTTTTCGTGGCCGAGCAGGCTGGCTGCGTCCCCGCGCCCCCTGCCGGCACCGATGGGGCGATCATCTTCATCCATTAGGGGCAGCATCGGACTCGACACGCTTGCTGTCAACAGGTTGCAACGCTAGTGGCAACGAGTGGGTGTAGGCGCGAGGGCTGGCTTCACATGGCACATGTGCTTCCTGAATACATGAATGTGATCAGTATCGGTGAACCGGGCGGGCCAGAGGTGCTGCAGCTCGAGAGTGTGCCCATGCCAAAGCCTGGCGTTGGCCAGGTGCTGCTGCGCGTGGCCTGTGCCGGGGTTAACCGTCCCGATATCATCCAGCGGCAGGGCCTGTATCCGGCGCCTGCCGGCCATTCGCCCATTCCCGGCCTCGAGGTTTCGGGCATGGTGGTGGCGCTGGGCGATGGCGTGGCGCCCGACATGCTGGGCCAGGACGTGTGCGCCTTGGTAAACGGGGGCGGCTATGCGCAATATTGCCTGGCCGAGGCGGGCCACTGCCTGCCCGTGCCCGAGGGCCTCTCGCTGGCCGAGGCCGCGGCCCTGCCCGAAACGCTGTTTACCGTGTGGCACAATGTGTTCGAGCGCGGCTGCATCCGCGATGGCGAGACGTTGCTGGTGCATGGCGGCACCAGCGGCATCGGCACGATGGCGATCGCCCTTGCCCGCCTGTTCGACATCACCGTCATCGTCACCTGTGGCGGGGCCGACAAATGCGCCCGCGCGCTCGAACTGGGCGCGCATCACGCCATCGACTACAAGGCGCAGGACTTCGTGGCCGAGGTCAAGGCCATCACCGGCGGGCGCGGGGTCGATGTGGTGCTCGACATGGTGGCGGGCGATTATGTGGCCCGCAACATCAAGTGCATGGCCGAGGACGGGCGCCATGTGACCATTGCCGTGCAGGGCGGTGCCAAGGCCGAGATCCCGGTGTGGCAGG
>DATMUT010000683.1:0-5555 GCA_035563755.1 Novosphingobium sp. | reverse complement strand
GGCGCGGCTTTCGCCTGGGGCGAGCTGCAGTCCACCTTCTCGACCACCGCGCGCCTCGAGCGCAGCCTTGGCCTGCCGGTGCTGGGGGCGATCTCGCAGTCGCTCTCGCCCGCCGCCCACGCGCAGAACAAGCGCAAGACCCGCCATTTTTACGCTGCCGCCAGTGCTTTGGGCGGCGTGTTCATCCTGCTGCTGGCGATGGAGCATATCCATCGCGGCATTGCCGCGTGAGGAGCCAGCGATGACCAATCCCCGATCTCAGGGCGAAACGCCCGCCAGGCCCAGCCCCGCTCCCGGCGAATCGCTGATCGAGCGGGCCATGCGCGCTTTCGAAACCCGGCCGTCGCTGCCAACGGCCAGCGCCGCCCCGGCCGAGGCCTCGCCCTCTGGCGAGCTGCCATCGGCGCGCATCGCCCAGTTCCCGCTGCGCCGGCCGCAACTGGTCAGGCCCGTCGCGCCCGATGAGGATGCGCCACCTGCTGGCGATGCCGCGCCGCAAGCGCCGGTCGAACCGGCCGGTGTCGAGCTGGCCGGTGTCGAGCTGGCCGAGGCTTTGCCGGCAGAGGTTGCGGCGCCTGTGGTGCATGCCATCGACCGCGATCGCCTGATCGCTGCGGGCATTGTCCTGCCGGGCACGGGGGCCAGCGCGCAGCTCGAGGAGTTTCGCATCGTCAAGCGGCAGCTGCTGCATCAGGCCGAGGATCTGCGCCGGCAGAGCGCGGGGCCGATTTCGGCGCGGGTGATGGTCGCGTCGGCCCATTCGGGCGAGGGCAAGACCTTTTGCGCGCTCAACCTGGCCTTGTCGATCGCGGCCGAGAAGGACACCGAGGTGTTGCTGGTCGATCTCGACATGGCCTGCTTTACCCTGCTTCAGACGCTGGGCCTGCCGCAGGGCACGGGGCTGATCGACGCCATTGCCGACCCGGCGATCGATGTGCGCGATTGCGTTATGGCCACCGATATTCCCGGCCTTTCGGTGCTGGCTGGCGGCCGGGCCAGCCATTCCGACGCCGAATATCTGGCTTCGGCCCGCGCCGAGGCCGTTCTGGCCCAGCTTTCGGCCGGCAATCCGCGCCGCATCATCCTGTTCGACACGCCGCCCGTGCTGATGGCCACGTTGCCGGCCGAGGTGGCCAAGCTGTCGGGGCAGGTGGTGATGGTGGTGCTGGCCGACAAGACATCGAGCGGGGCGGTGCAGGACGCCGTTTCGCTGCTGGCCGGCTGCCCCAATGTGCAGCTTCTGCTCAACGCCGTGCAATTCTCGCCCAGCGGTCGCCGCTTCGGGTCGTATCACGGTTATCGCGGGTGAGGATGATGGCGGCAAGGTCGCGGGGCGCGAACATGGTGGCGGGCGGTGTGGCCCGGGCGGCGTTGGGCATTGCGCTGGTGGCAGGCTGCGCGCATGTGGCGCAGGCGCAGAGCGCCGTGGGCAGCGGCCAACAGGCCAACAACCCGGCCGTAACCGGCAGCACGTCAGCCTCGCCGCTGATCGCGCCGGACCTGACAGCCGATGCCCCGGGCGACAGCGCGCAGGACAACGCCGTAACCTATGGCCAGACCGCGCCTGCCAGGCAGCGCGCACGGGGCAACCCCATGCAGCGCGCCAAGAGCAAGGGCGCGCTGGCCGGATCGGCGGATTATGCCGGCGATGGCGGCGGCGATGGCGTGACCACCGGCGAGGACCGCGCTCTGCCGGGCCGGCGGCTGGGGGTGTTCACAGGCGACGCGCATCAGCGCCGCATCTCGATCCGCCCCTATATCGAGGCGCAGCAGGTCTTTCAGGACTATATCACGCCGGGCAACGACGTGCTGACCTATACGGTGCTGGCCGCCGGGGCCGACGCGGTGTTCAACGGGCGCAACAACCAGGGCATCGTGTCGCTGCGCTATGAGCGGCGGATTGGCTGGACCGACAGCACCTATGGCAACGGCAATGGCAGCGGCCTGACCGGCATCGCCCGCATGTCGAGCGCGATTGCGGGCGATACGCTGCGCATGGATTATGGCGGCTATGCCAACCGCACCTATGTGAGCGCCAGCGGCGCCAATTTCGCCACCGGGGCTGCCTCGGGCGATGCGCTTACGCAGGTGTGGTCGGTCTATGCCGGGCCAACGCTGACCACGCATGTGGGACCGGTGGGCGTGGTGGCGGCCTATCACGCGGGCTATTCGGCCACCGATGTGGGGGGCACGCTCAATTCGGCCGGCGGTTCGACAGCGGCCAATCTGCTGGCCCATTCGGTGGTGCAGGATGCGCGCGTGGCGGCCTCGGTCAAGCCGGGGCAGGTCGCGCCGGTGGGCCTTGGCGCCGAGGCGGGCCTTTACCAGGAGAACGTCTCGAACCTCGACCAGCAGGTGCTCGACAAGCATGTGCGCGGCGAGGTGCGCGTGCCGGTGAGCAATACCGCGCAGCTGGTGGGCGGCATCGGCTACGAGCATGTGACCGTGGGCAGCCGCGATGCTGTGCGCGATGCCAATGGCGACCCGGTGGTCGATGCCAAGGGCCGTTATGTGACCGACTATTCCACCCCGCGCCAGATCGCCTTCGACGCCGACGGCCTGATCTGGGACGTGGGCGTGGTGTGGCGCCCCAGCCCGCGCACCGCGCTCGAGGCGCATGTGGGGCGGCGGTATGGCCAACTGGGCGGCTATGGGTCTTTCTATTACCGGCCCAGCGCGCGCAGCAGCGTGAACCTCATGGTCTACAACAGCATCGGCGGCTTTGGCGGCCAGATGACGACGTCGCTGTTCGGCCTGCCCACCGATTTCTCGACCGTGCGCGACCCCATCACCGGCTCGCTGGGCAGCTGCGTTGTCTCCTCGCAGGGGGGCGGGTGTATTGGCGGGGCCACCGGCTCGCTCAACTCCACGATCTATCGCGGGCGTGGCGTGGCGCTGTCCTATATGTACAACCGTGGCCGCTGGCAGACGGGCATTGGCGCAGGTTACGACCGGCGCGAATATCTGGCCGCGCCCGACACTGTGCTGGCCGTCTATAACGGCAAGGACGATGACTACTACTGGGTCTCGGCCTATGTGGGCACGCGGCTGAGCGAGAAGTCCAGCCTCAACACCACGCTCAGCGCCTATCGCTTCGATAGCGGATTGACTTCGAGTGGCGATCTGACAGCCGTTCGGGCAGTGGCAATGTATCAGTACTATATGTCGCACCACCTCTCGGCCAGCGCTTCGCTCGGGATCGACGGCATCACCCGCGATTCGCTCGAGGACATCTGGGTGGCGTCGGGATCGGTGGGTATGCGCTATGCGTTCTAGCCTGCGATCTGATATTCCGGGGGGCGACAATACGGCCGGGCCTGTGGCCTGCGCCGCCTTTGGAAAAGGGCAAGTGTATGTTTGACAATTTCTATGGTTTCAACGCTCGCCCTTTCCAGCTCACGCCCGACCCGGCCTTCTATTTCGAGAGCCTGACGCATCGCAAGGCGCTGTCCTATCTGGGCTATGGCCTGGCGCAGGGCGAGGGCTTCATCGTCATCACCGGCGAGGTGGGGGCGGGCAAGTCGACGCTGGTGGCGCATCTGATGGCCACGGTCGACCGCCAGCGCCTGACCGCCGCGCAAATCGTCACCAGCAAGCTGGATGGCGAGGAGCTGGTGCATGTGGTGGCGCAGGCCTTTGGCCTGTCGGTGGCCGGGCACGACAAGGCCAGCGCGCTGGGCGCGATCGAGACGTTCCTGCACGAGGAAGCGCGCGCGGGGCGCCGCTGCCTGCTGGTGGTGGATGAAAGCCAGAACCTGGCCATCGACGCGCTGGAAGAGCTGCGGATGCTCTCGAACTTTCAGCTGGGCAGCCAGCCTTTGTTGCAAATCCTGCTGCTGGGCCAGCCCGAATTCCGCGAGAGCCTGCAGGGCCACCCCCAGCTTGAGCAACTGCGCCAGCGGGTGATCGCCGCGCACCATCTCGAGCCGATGGAGCCTGACGAGATCGAGCCCTATATCCTGCACCGCCTGAAACTGGTGGGCTGGACGGGCAATCCGGCGTTTGACGCGCGCGTGTTTGCCGAACTGCATGTGGCGTCGGCCGGCGTGCCGCGGCGTATCAACCAGATCGTAAACCGCCTGCTCATTCTGGGCGCGGTCGAGCAGAGCAGCACCATAGACGGTGTGATGTTGGCGCAGGTGGTGGCCGATCTGACCGCTGATGGTGGCCTGCAACTGGCGCCGCCGCCCGTGCCGCTGGCGCCGGCGGGTCAGGCATTGGCGGCAGCGGCGCCCGCTGCTGACGCCGATACTGCCCAGCAAGAGCAGGCCATGGCCGCAAAGGCGCTGGCCTATATGCAGGCCGCCCTGGCCGAGCGTGACACGCAGATCGCCGAGTTGCAGCAGGCCGTTATCGAACTGGCCAACCGCAACGAGGCCGCCCCTGTGGCCGAGCCTGCCGCCAATGCCGAGCAGGGCGAGGCGATCAAGGCGCTGGGCGACCGGCTGACCGTGCTCGAAAACCGCCTGGTCGAGCAGGACCGCACCTTGCGCCATACGCTGACCATGCTGATCGAATGGATCGAGCGTGACGAGGCGCAGCGCGCGGCTGCCTGACATGCTCCACGCCCAAGGCAGCGCCTTTCGCCCGGCCAAGGCCGCCATCGTCAATGCCATGTCCGTTGATGTCGAGGACTGGTTCCAGGTTGGCGCCTTTGAGAAGGTGATCGACCGGGCCGACTGGGATGGCCTGGCCGACCGCGTGGCGCAGAACACCGATGCGGTGCTCGACCTTTTTGCGCAATGCGGGATCACGGCCACCTTCTTCACGCTGGGCTGGGTGGCGGCGCGGCATGGGCCGCTCATGCGCCGCATCGTCGAGCAGGGGCACGAACTGGCCAGCCACGGCTGGGACCATGCGCGTGTGTTCACCATGGACGCCGCCGGCTTTGCCGCCGACATCGAGCGCGCCCGCAAGGTGCTTGAGGATGCCGCAGGTGTTGCCATTTCCGGCTACCGCGCGCCCAGCTTCTCGATCGATGCGCGCACGCCTTGGGCGCACAGCGTGCTGGCCGAGCAAGGCTATGCCTATTCGAGCAGCGTGGCCCCCATCGCGCACGACCATTATGGCTGGCGCGAGGCGCCGCGCTTTGCCTATCGCCCGGTGTCGGGGTCTGATCTGCTGGAAATTCCGGTGACCACGGTGGAATGGGGCGGGCGTCGCATGGCGGCGGGCGGTGGCGGTTTCTTCCGCGTCTTGCCGCAGGCCTTCAGCCATTGGGCGATTGGCCGGGTCAACCGTGTCGATGCGCGGCCGGCCATCTTCTATTTCCACCCGTGGGAAATCGATACGGGCCAACCGCGTATGGCCCATGCGCCGCTGCGTTCGCGTTTGCGGCATTATACAAATATTGACCGTATGGCCGCTAAGCTGCGCCGACTGATCCGGACATTCGATTGGGGACGGATGGATATGTTGGCAAGGCAAGAGGCGGCGCATGCGACCGTTTGGGGGCGATGAACGCTCCTTTTCGCGTGGATATTGACCGCAGGGTGGAACTGGCGTCGCTGGCCGATGAGGGCGTTGCGCGCGAGATCGAGGCATTCGTGGCGGGG
>DATMUT010000682.1:0-2469 GCA_035563755.1 Novosphingobium sp. | reverse complement strand
TATGCCTTCTCCGTTTTCACCCATATCGATCGCAAGGATTTTGTCGGCCTGCTCAAAACGGTGGCGGCGCTGCTCAAGCCGGGTGGCAGCTTTCTGTTCACCTGCTTCACGTTGACCGAATTTTCGCGCAACATGCTGGCCAACCGTCAGTCCGTTTTCAAATTCAACGACAGCGCATTCATCGATGATGGCGACGTGTTCATTGGCGAACGCAATGATCCGCTGGCCTTTATCGCCTTTGACAAGATGCTGTTGGAAAGGATGGTCTGGGAGGCGGGGCTGACGATCACCACGCTGGAGTATGGCGCATGGATGGGGGGGCGGCTCGGCTCGTCGCTCCACGACCTGATCGTTGTGCGCAGGCCCTTCGACCTGAGCAACCCGGACGACATCGCCAAGACGCCAACAGTGGACCGCTCGGCCGGCAACCAGTGATTGCGGGCCTTGGCTGGCCTAGCGCAGGGGGCGCGTGGCAATGACGCGGATGTAGCGCATCCGCTTGGCTGCTGGCACCTGCATCTGGAACTGCGACCAGCGGCCCGTCAGCAGGCGGCAGCTGGCAGGGTCTATCTGCGGGCCGACAGGGCCTGTTGCCACGGGCAGCGGCTGCGTGACCTCATAGGTCACGACACGGTCAACCACGGGCTTCCACGCGCGGCGTACCGCCAGATAGTGGCGCACGTCGCTTGCCTTGGCGATGCGGTCGAACGTGCCGAAGCCTCCGGGCCGGTCGACGCCCTGACCCGGCGCCAGCGCCATTTCGAAGCGCGTGCCAGCGGGCAGAGTTTGCGGCACCGGCGCTACCCAGTCGGGCCAGGGCGAGGCGTCGCGCAGCAGCTTTTCGTAGGCCGTGCGCGCGGCGCCCGCATCGGCATAGCGCCAGCCATTGTCGCGCATCCACGCCCGCCCCGCCCGGCTGTCGAGCGAGGCGGCATCCGGGCGGCAGCGGTCGGCCGAGGCCGGTGGCGGCGCCCCATTGGCACAGGCCGACAGCGCGATTGCTGCAGCTACGGCCAAGGCGCCGCGCCGGCTCACGCCTTGCGCGCCGTCAGGATGTAATTCAGGCTCATGTCGTCCGACAGGTGCAGGCCCTTGCCCAGGCTCCAGGCGATGCCCATCGGCTGGCCCACCTGCATGCCGGCATCCTGCAACAGGATGGCCAGTTCGGCCGGCGTGATGAAGTCGTCCCAGTGATGCGTGCCGCGCGGCACCATGCCCATCCGCTCGGCCGCCTCGACCAGCAGCAGGCGCGACTTGGCCGTGCGGTTGGGGGTCGAGAGCACCATCAGCCCGTCAGGCGCCAACGCCGCGACCAGCGCGGCCACAAACGCGGCCTTGTCGGCCACATGCTCGATCACCTCCATGCTGGTGACCAGGTCGAAGCCCGACAGGCCCAGCGTGGCAACGTCGGCGCAGGCATAGTCGATGGCAAGGCCGCTGCCGGCCGCATGCGCGCGGGCGGCCTCGATATTCTCGGCGGCGGCATCGATGCCGGTTACGGCCGCGCCCATGCGCGCCAGCGGTTCGCACAGCAGCCCCGCGCCGCAACCCACATCGATCGCGCGGCGCCCCGCCAGCGGGCGCAGGCTGCGCGAGTCGGTGCCCCAATGCGCGTCCACCGCCTGCCGCACGAAGCCAAGGCGCACCGGGTTCAGCTTGTGCAGCATGGCCGAAGACCCCTTGGGATCCCACCACTGGGCCGCCAATTGGCCGAAATGGGCCGCCTCTTCGGGGCGAATGGTGGCGGTGTGGCCGCCATTATGGCCAGTGTTGGCCGTGTTGGTGGTTGCAATGCTCATGCGTCCTTTCTAAAGCGCCGCGTCCGCACGGGGCAAGCCTTCGCGTGCGTGCATCTGTTTTGCTCAAATGTGGGAGCCTTGTGACGTGGCCCGGATCGTGATGAAATTCGGCGGCACCTCGATGGCCGGAACCGAGCGCATCCGCCGCGTCGCCAATATCGTGCGACGCCAGCAGGCGGCTGGGCACGAGGTGGCGGTGGTGGTGTCGGCCATGGCCGGCGAGACTGACCGGCTGGTCAATTTCTGCCGTGAAGCCAATGCCCTGTATGACCCGGCCGAATACGACGTGGTCGTGGCGGCGGGCGAGCAGGTGACGAGCGGCCTTCTGGCGCTCACCCTGCAGTCGCTGGGCTGCAAGGCGCGTTCGTGGCTGGGTTGGCAGTTGCCGATCCGCACCGATGACGCGCACGCCAAGGCGCGAATCGAGGGTATCGACACCGACGCCATCCTGGCCAGCATGGGTTCGGGCGAGATCGCGGTCATCCCCGGCTTCCAGGGCCTGACCGACGACAACCGCATCACCACGCTGGGTCGTGGCGGTTCGGACACCTCGGCTGTGGCCGTGGCGGCCGCGCTCAAGGCGGATCGCTGCGACATCTACACCGATGTCGACGGTGTCTACACCACCGACCCGCGCATCGTGGCCAAGGCGCGCAAGCTCAAGAACGTC
>DATMUT010000681.1:0-4011 GCA_035563755.1 Novosphingobium sp. | reverse complement strand
CGCCGCCGCCATCGCCTGCCCGGCATCGCCCACGGTCAGCAGTACGTCCTCGTCCTCGCCAGCTGGTTGCGGGTCGCCCGGCCAGGCAATCCAGTCGCCCTCGCCCACGCACACCCGCAGCGCCTCGCCAAGTGCTGCCCCTTCCAGCTCGCCCGGCCCTTCGGTCAGGCGCAGGGCCAGGTCCAGATTGGCCTCGGTAAAGTCGGTCGAGTCGCCATCGACGATCACCAGCCGCGCCTCGGGGTTGGCCGCGCGAAAAGCGGCAAGACGCGGCGCCAGCCATGCGGCGAAAATGTCGCGCGGGGCGGCGATGGTATAGACATGGCTGGACTGGCCAGCCTGCATCGCCTGCACCGCATCCTCGAACTGCAGGAAGCCGGCGCGCAGCGCGGCAAGGCCCGAGCTGGCCTCGTCGGTCAGCTCCAGCCCCTTGGTCGTGCGGCGGAACAGCACCACACCCATCAGGTCCTCGAGCGCACGGATCTGCTGGCCAACGGCGGCCGGCGTCACCGCCAGCTCGTCGGCCGCGCGGGTGAAGGAGAGATGGCGCGCGGCGGCATCGAACACGCGCAGGGCGTTGAGCGGCAGGTGGGTACGCTTCATGGGGCCGGTGATTACGCCCCCGCGCCCTCACGTCAAGCCGTCACCCGGCCGTGGCGGGCGCCACCAGCGGGAAATGGGGGATCGCCACGCGCTCTTCCTCGCCGTCCTCGCGGCGGAAGACGTAATAGCCCTCCATGCTGCCATGCGCGGTGGCCAGCGGGCAGCCAGACACATAATCGTGGCTCTGCCCCGGGCGCAGGATAGGCTTTTCACCCACAACGCCGTCGCCCTCGACCGTGTTTACCGAGCCGCGCCCGTCGGTGATGCGCCAGTGGCGGGTCATCAGTTGCAGGGTGTAGGGCGAATCATTCTCGATCCGGATGTGGTACACCCAGAACCACTTGCCGGACTCGATCCGCGACTGTTCGGGCAGGAAATTAACCGCGACTCGCACGGTCACGCCCTGGGTGGTCGCTGCATGCTGGAAGAGTTGCTTCATGCCCCAAGGCTAGCGCGGGAAAGCACAGGCGGCAACCGGGCGAAAAGACAGCATGGGGGAAGAATGCGGGAAAATGTTTGTTGCGAGTCATTCGCATTAGCGTTAGCTTGGGCTGTGCATCGCAAAGGACCCTCATCCCCATGCCCACTCCTGTCACACCCACACCCCTCACCCCCGCCGCGCAAGCCCCCCTGCCAGCCGACGTTGCCGCCATGCTCCCTCACCCCAGCCCGGACGATGAAGGCACGCGCATGTTGCTGATCGCAGCGCGGCGCATGGCCGTCCACGGGTTGCACGATGCCTCGGCCGCCATGCTGATGCTGCGCACCTATGGCATCCATTTTCGCAAGCCGCTGGTGCTGCTGCGCGCGTTTCTGATGGAGGCCTCGCAGGGCGCGCGCCGCGACATTCGCATCGCCCCCTGCTGCATGCCGCGCCTGACCGAACACGAAGGGGCCATGCTGATGGGCCTGGCCAACGCCCGCCACAATGGCGCGCTGGCCAGCGCCTATCTGGCGCAATTCAACGGGCAGGCAGTCAATGCCGCGCTGCTGGCCACCGCCCGCGCGCTGGCGCATTCGCTGGCCGACATCGGGCGCGCAATCGACTACGCGCCCGATGTCGAATTCTGATTACAGGCCGATGCTGCGCAGGGCCTGATCGAGATCATCCTTCAGGTCCTCGATATCCTCGAGGCCCACGCTGATCCGCACCATATCCTCGGTCACACCCATCGCCGCGCGCGTTTCGGGCGAGATCGAGGAATGGGTGGTGCTGGCCGGATGGGTCATCAGCGTCTTGGCATCGCCCAGATTGTTCGAGATGTCGATAAGCTCGAGCGCATTGAGCAGGCCCATCGCCCGTTCGCGCCCACCATCGACGCGGAACGAGAAGGTCGAGCCGGCCATCCGCATCTGCCGCTTGACGATCTCGTGCTGGGGGTGGCTCTCGAGGCCGGGGTGCAGCACGCCCGGCACCCGCGCCTCGAGCCAGCGGCCCAGGTCGAGGGCGGCGGTGGCCTGCGCCATGGCGCGCATGTCGAGCGTTTCCAGACCCTTGAGCGTGACCCAGGCGGTAAACGGCGACATGACGTTGCCGGTGTTGCGCGTGTAGGGATGCAGGATGGTGTTGATGAACTGCGCGTCACCAGCCACCGCCCCGCCCAGCGTGCGGCCCGAACCATCCATCAGCTTGGTCGTGGCATAGGCCACAACGTCGGCGCCATGATCGAGCGGGCGCTGCAACGCCACCGAGGCAAAGGCATTGTCGACCACCACGCGGATGCCGTGCTGATGCGCCAGATCGGACACCGCGCGAATATCGACAATATCCATCGTCGGGTTCGAGGGCGTCTCGAAGAAGAACAGCTTGGTGTTGGGGCGGATCGCGTCCTGCCACTGGTTGAGGTCGCGCCCGTCGATCGCGGTCACCTCGATGCCAAAGCGCGGCAGCAGATTGTCCGTCACCCAGCGCGTCGGGCCAAAGGCGGCCTTGGCGATGACCATATGGTCGCCCATCGAGAGCTGGCACAGCATCGCGCTCGACATGGCGCCCATGCCGCTGGCCTGCGTGCGGCAGGCCTCTGCGCCTTCCATCAGGGCGATGCGCTCCTCCAGCATCTGCACGCTGGGGTTCTGCGTGCGGCTGTAGGTCATGCCCGGAATCTTGCCGGCGAAACGGTCGGCCACCGTTTCGGCATCGTCATAGCAATAGCCCGAGGTCATGTAGATCGCCTCGGAGGTTTCGCCCTGTTCCGAGCGCCAGGTGCCGCCGCGCACAGCGTGCGTCGCGCTGCGCCATTTCGAGGTGATCGAGCGATCTTGTCCGGTGGTGCGTTTCATGGGGCTGCTCTAGGCCCGCAAGGCCCGCGGGGCAAGGGTGGGCACCCCGGCCGCGATGGGCAAATTGTCCGCCCCCACGCCGGGCGGCACCGCCCGCCTTGCGCGCGCCCTGCCCGCGCCCTAGGCTGCGCGCGATGATCATTGCCCCTGCCCCCGGCCAAGTGCTGCGCCCGCGCGACCCCTTGGCCTGGCATGTGGGCATTGCGGCGGCCTTTGCGCTGCTGGCCTTCTGGCATCTGGGCACGCCCTCCCGGCTCTATTTCGACGAGATCCACTATGTGCCCGCCGCCCGCGCCATGCTGGCCGGCAAGATGGCCAACCCCGAGCACCCCCTGCTGGCCAAAACGCTGATCGCGCAGGCCATCGCCGCGCTGGGAGACAAACCATGGGTGTGGCGCCTGCCCAGTGCCATCATGGGCGTGCTGGGCCTGTTCGCCTTTGGCCGGGCGCTGTGGTGGGCCGGGCAGGCACGGCCCGGCGGCGGGCGGTTGGCCTCGATTGGCGGCATGGCGCTGCTGGCCAGCGACTTTGCCTGGTTCATCCAGAGCCGCATCGCCATGCTCGACATGACCATGGCAGCGCTGGGCATGGTGGCATTGTGGATGCTGGCCGCAGCGCTGGCCCAGCGCCCCGATGCGCCCACCACGGCGCGACGCTGGCGACTGGCTGTGGCGGGGGCCAGCTTTGGCCTTGGCATAGGCGCCAAATGGAGCCTGCTGCCGGTGTGGCTGGCGGCAACGGGCGGCGTGCTGGCGTGGCGGCTGTGGCAGCAGGCAAGGCACGCGCGCAATCTGCCGCTGCCGGGCATGCCTGTGGCCGAGATCCTGTTCTGGCTGCTCTCGGTGCCGCTCATGGCCTATTGGGCCACGTTCTGGCCGGCGTTCCACTATGCCACCGGCGCGATCAGCCCGGCGGGCATGGTGCCGTGGCATCAGTACATGCTGCAACTGCAGGCCAGCGTCATCAAGCATCACCCCTACCAGAGCGTCTGGTATCAGTGGGTCGTGAACTGGCGGGCGATCTGGTATCTCTACGAGGTGGTCGACGGGGCGCAGCGCGGCATCGTGCTGATCGGCAATCCGGTGACGATGATCGCGGGGCTGGCGGCTTTGGGCTGGTGCGGCTGGG
>DATMUT010000680.1:0-3192 GCA_035563755.1 Novosphingobium sp. | reverse complement strand
TCGGCGCGGCCTTTGGCTGCCCCTTCTCGGGCGAGGTGGCCGAGGACCATGTGGTGGCCATGGCCGAGGCGCTGGCCCGGGCCGAGCCGGCAGAGATCGGCCTGGCCGACACGATTGGCGTGGCCGACCCGGCTCATGTCGCCCGCCTGATCGGCAAGGTGCGCGCGGCGGTGGGGCCGGACATGCCCATCCGTGCACATTTTCACAACACGCGCGGCACTGGCCTTGCCAATGTGTGGGCCGCGATTGGTGCGGGGGCGTGCACGATCGATGCCTCGCTGGGCGGCATTGGCGGGTGCCCGTTTGCACCGGGGGCGGCAGGCAATGTGGCGGCCGAGGATGTGGCCTACATGCTCGAGCGCGCGGGCGTTGCCACTGGCCTCGACCTGGCCGCGATGGTGGCGGCCAGTGGCTGGCTGGGCGCGGTGATGGGCCGCCAGTTGCCCGCGATGGTCTCGCGCGCGCCGCTGTTTCCGCCGCGATAAGGGCGGGCGCGGTTTCGCGCAAATCCGGCAAAACGCTATGGCTAATGGGGGGCAATGCGAGTAAGCGCGCCTCTTCGTGCAGATTCGCGCAATTTTCATGCGCATCTGCCGCCTTTCTGGGTAATTTCGGGAGTTTTGGCGTGTCGGGTCCGGTTCAAACCTTGGCAACTGCGGGCAATCGCGGGGCGTTGCGCGGCCTGCGCGTGATCGAGCTGGGGCAGCTTATTGCCGGGCCTTTCTGCGCGCAATTGCTGGGCGACATGGGCGCCGATGTCATCAAGGTCGAACCGCCCAAAACGGGCGACCCCATGCGCGACTGGGGCCAGGGCACCGACAAGGTGACGTGGGAGGTGATCGCCCGCAACAAGCGTTCGGTCAGCGCCAACCTGCGCATTCCCGAAGGGCAGGCGCTGGTGCGCAAGCTCATCGCCACGGCCGACATCGTGGTCGAGAACTTCAAGCCCGGCACGCTCGAGAAGTGGGGCCTTGGCCCCGACGTGCTGCTGGCCGAGCAGCCGGGCCTCATCATCGCGCGCCTGTCGGGCTATGGGCAGGACGGGCCTTATTCCGACCGTGCCGGCTTTGGCGGCATTGGCGAGGCGATGGGCGGATGGCGCTATCTGGTGGGCGACCCCGACCGGCCGCCGGCGCGCATGGGCGTCTCGATCGGCGATACGCTGACGGGCACCTTTGCCTGCAACGGCATTCTGGCCGCGCTGCATGTGCGCGAAAAGACCGGGCAGGGGCAGGTGATCGACGCGGCGCTGTATGAAAGCGTGCTGCAGATGATGGAGGGGCTGGTCCCCGAATACGACCGCATGGGCCTCATCCGCGAGCGTTCGGGTTCCTTCCTCAAGGGCATCGCGCCGTCCAACGTCTATGCGTGCAAGGATGGCGAGTTCATGATCGGCGCCAACAAGGACTCGCTGTGGCAGCGCCTGGCCGCCGCCATGGGCCGGCCCGAACTGGGCGATGACCCGCGCTATGCCACCCACCTGGCCCGCGGCGAGAACCAGATCGAGCTGGACGCGCTGATCAACGACTGGACGAAGACGCTGACCATCGCGCAGGTCGATGCGCTGATGATCGAATATTCGATTCCGGCCGGGCGCATCTATCGCGCCCCGGACATGCTGGATGACCCGCATTTCCAGGCCCGCGGCGCCATTGTCGAGGTCGAGACCGAGCGGTTTGGCGCGCTCAAGATGCAGAACGCCTTTCCGCGCCTGTCGGCCACGCCCAGCGGCGTGCATCGCGCGGCGCCGGCCACCATCGGCCAGCACAATGGCGAGGTCTATGGCGGGCTGCTGGGGCTGAGCGAGGCCGAGATCGCCCAATTGGCACAGGCTGGCGCAATTTGATGGCAGGGCATCGCCACCTCCGCCAAAGCGTGGCAGGGGTGGCTATCCTTGCCTGGGCGCGCTAGGGGGCAGGGCCATGCCCCGCCGCTTTACCGCTTCGCTTCGCCCTCATCACATCTCTTTGGCGCAAAGGCGCGTGGCCACGCTGGCCGGCGCTGTGTTGCTGGGGCTGGCGGCCATCGCCTTTGCCCGCTGCGGCGAGGTGGCGCAAAGCCTGTTCACCCGCATGGTCGCGCAATGGCCGCTCGCCCCCTTTGTGGTCACGCCGCTCACCTTTGCCGGTGTTGTGTGGATGACGCGGCGCTGCTGGCCGGCGGCGCGCGGTTCGGGCATTCCGCAGGTCATGGCCGCCGCGCACGACCCCGAGGGGCAGGCGCAAGGCGTGCTGGTTTCGTTGCGCACGGCATTGGCCAAGTTCGGCTGTACGCTGGCCATGCTGCTCTCGGGCGGGTCGGTCGGGCGCGAGGGGCCAACGGTGCAGATCAGCGCGGCGTTGATGGTGGCGGTGCACCGCTGGCTGCGCGTGCCGGTTTCGGCGGGTGTCATCATCGCCGGCGGAGCGGCGGGCGTGGCGGCGGCCTTCAACACGCCGCTGGCCGGCGTTGCCTTCGCCATCGAGGAACTGGCCAGCGCGTTTGAGCAGAAGGTGGCGCTGCTGGTGATGGCGGCGGTCATGGTCTCGGGCCTGGTCAGCCTGGGGCTGACGGGCGACTATATCTACTTTGGCGCCGTGAGCGGCGTGTTGCCGCTGCATGCGATGCTGCTGGTCGCGCCGGTGGCGGGCGTGCTGGGCGGGCTGGCGGGGGGCGGATTTTCGCGCTGCCTGATCGGCATGGGGCAGTCGCAGCGGGGCTGGCTGGTGCGTTTGCGCGCGCATCCGGTGGCGCTGGCGCTGGTGTGCGGGCTGGTGGTGGCCACCACGGGCTGGCTGAGCAACGGGCTGAGTTGGGGCACGGGTTATGACACCACCCGCCACCTGTTGACCGGGCAGGCGGCGCCGGTCCTGTTCGGGCCGGCCAAACTGGTGGCCACGCTGGCGACAGCCCTTAGCGGCGCGCCGGGTGGCATTTTCGCGCCCTCGCTATCGGTGGGGGCGGGGCTGGGGCAGCTGATCGCGCTCGGCTTTCCGGGCAGCTCTGCCGGGGCCATCGTGCTGCTGGGCATGGTGGGTTATTTCACCGGCGTGGTGCGCGCGCCCATGACTTCGGTCATCATCATGATGGAAATGACGGCCGATCGCAGCATGATCCTGCCGCTGTTCGCCACCGCCCTGATCGCCGATGTGGTGAGCAGCTGGGTGTGCCGCGAAAAGTTGTATCACGCGCTCTCGCGCCCGTTCATGGGCG
>DATMUT010000679.1:0-2312 GCA_035563755.1 Novosphingobium sp. | reverse complement strand
CTGGAAGGGGCCTGTCGCCACAACCACCTGCCGGGCAGCAATCGCCCCCTGCGAGGTTTCGACATGAAAGCCCACGCCATCGGCAGCGCGCGCCACCGAGGTCACCGCAACGCCCTCGCGAATGGGCGCGTCGATCTGGCTGGCGAAGGCCTCGAAATAGTCAGCCACCTGATCCTTGGTAGCAAAGCCATCGGGATCGATGTCCGAGAATACCCGATCCGGGAAGCGATCGTGCCAGGCCGGGCCATTGGCCACCAGCGTATCCCAGCGGCGCGTGCGCCAGCTTTGGGCAATCCGGTCGCGCTCGAGCACCAGATGCGGCAAGCCCAGTTTGATCAGATGCGCGCTCATTGCGAGGCCAGCCTGGCCACCGCCGATGACCAGCGTATCGACCGACGAAATTGTCATGAAAAGACCCTTTTACTGCCCGGTAATGCTGACGGGATCGACAGCCTTGCGGGCCTGTATCGGGGCTATGGAGGATCGGAAAAATAACGAATTGATGCAGCCTTGCTTAGGCTTTTCCGAGGCAGACGCCGCACGCGCGCAGATCGCCCTGAAAACGTGTGCGGACCAATTCGCCCCAAAGGACAAACCGGCCCGCACCACGATTGCCGACAGCCTAGTTGCCGCGCCAGCCTTCAACACGGCCCTGCGTTGCATCGATGCGCAGCCAGTCGCCATTGCCTATGGTCTCGAGCGGATCACGATCGAAACCGGTGAGCGTTGGCACCCGCAGCACCACCGCGCCCAGCGCCGCCTTGGTGGTCATGACATTGAACAACAGCGCCAGCGGCGCCGTGCCCGCAAGGCGCGTCATATGGAAAATGCCCGACCAGCCCGACGACCCCTTGGCGCCGGGGAAGACCAGAACCTTGCCGGCGAAGCTGACGCCGTTCAGCTCGTGCCGGCTTTCGATGATCGTGCCGGTCATCGGGTTCACCCCGCCCCAGCCCGAGATCGTGTAGCGCGTGACCAGCGCCTCGGCCTCGATGCAGCCGGGCACGACGCAGCGGCCGTGAATGATATAGTCGGGCGCACGGGCCGGGGCCTGGCGCGTCGCGGTTTCGCTCATCGCTGCGCTCATGCCAGCCTCCCCCGCCATTTGCCGCTGCAGGCCGCGTCGATGCAGTCGGCGGTGGTGCCGTACCACCCCTCGATACCCATCATCGCGGGCAGGTAATGCACCTGCTTTGCGCTGTCGAGCGCAGCCACGCGGGTGCCCTTGGGCACCGCCTGGCTGATCGCGGAACAGGTGTCGGTCATCAGGAAGGCGCCTGCCTTGCGCAGCGTTTCGGTGTGCCCGCCTGCATCGGCCAGCGCCTTGACCGAGCGGCTGGTGAAGATCCACATTTCGGTGTTCGCATGGACCTTGCGGCCCTCGATCAGGCTGGCGGCATGGACGATCTGCTCAATCGAATAATGCGGGCAGCCGAGCATGACAAAATCGACATCCTCGCATTCGCCCACGCTGTTCAGCGTGTCATAGATCCGCCGCCGGGCCGCCGCGTCATAGGCAAAGGTCTCGCCGCGTGGCGCCCCGCCAAAGGCCGCCTCCATGCTGGGCGCCTCGGGCGTGATGCCGACCATGTGATACATCTCGACCCCGCCCGAGGACGCGGCCGCAGCCCCGAAATGCTTGTGCCGGATAAGCGATGGCGCGGCGATCGCCCCGTCGATCACGGGGATGGTGTCCTGCACCGCATCGCCCACGAAATAGCCCAGCATGCCCCATTCGAACACCTCATCGACCGGCACCTGCACATCGACACGGTGCTGCCCCTTGCGATATTCGTCGCGGTGGAACCCCCAGTTGGGAATGCGCTTGGCCAGCATGGCGGCGCTGGTCGATTCCCGCCCCTCGCAATTGGTGCGCCCGCCAATCACCGAATTGCAGAAGATCACCGCGCTCGATTCCATCCAGGCGCAATGTTCGCCCATCACCGGCACATTGCCGGCCAGATAGGGCGTGCAGGTCTTGAGCAGCTGGATGCCATGACCCGCAACCTCCGCCTCGTCCGAGCGGAAATTGGCGAAGGCCTCCTCGCTCATGCCCTGTTCGCGCCACAGCATGGGGTCCATGCCGCCCTGCAAATGGCAACTGAAGGCGTTCATCCGCGGCACATCGACCACCTCGTCAGAATCGAGGTCGAAACGCGAGAAGACGGCGCGATAATCGCCGCCATCGGCCGCATAATATTGCTTGATCCAGGGCGGGGCCGATCCGGGCACGCCTGCCACATTGTTCGTCTCGACAAAATCCTCGGCGCCCAGCGCATCGGCATAGCGCACCAGCAATTCCATTGCCTTTT
>DATMUT010000678.1:0-3628 GCA_035563755.1 Novosphingobium sp. | reverse complement strand
GGAAAGCCTGTGGTGGAACCCGGCCGCGATCGGTGGCCTGCAGGGGGGCAGTTCGGCCATCAGCGCCACGGCCATCCTGCCGCGGGCCAATGTGGCCAACACCGGCACCATCATCGTGCGGCCCGGGCAGGCGGCAGCGGCAGTGGGGGGCGATGCCGTGACGGCCAACCCCATCAACGACGGCGTGGTGCCCTCGGGCGCGATCGCGCACAGCATTGGCCATCGCATGGCGGTGGGGCTGGCGATTACCGCGCCTTTCAACTTCACCACCGCCTATCCGGCCAGCAGCTGGACGCGCTATACCGCCACCACCACGCGGCTGCGCACCATCGATGTCCAGCCCTCGTTGGCGGTCGAGCTGGCGCCCGGCTTCAGCCTGGGCGCGGCGATCAACGTCGAGCGGGTGAGCGCCACTTTGGCCAATGCCCTGCCTAACCTGGCGGCCAGCCTGCCCGATGGCAGCCAGAGCCTGAGCGGCACGGGCTGGGATGTGGGCTATTCGCTGGGGGTGCAATATCACCGCGGCCCGCTCAGCCTGGGCGTCAGCTACAAGTCGGCCATCACCCACACGCTGAGCGGCACGCTGGCCATTTCGGGCCTGCTGGGGCCGCTGGCGGGCAATAACCAGACCACGGCGACCACGGCCCGCTTTACCACGCCATGGCAGGTGGCGGTGGGCGCGCGCTATGCCGTCACCCGCCAGCTCACGCTCAATGCCACGGTCACGCGCTTTGGCTGGTCGGAATTTGGCCAGATCATGCTGGGCGCGCCGGTCAATGTCGCCATTCCCGAGAACTATCGCGACACGTGGAACTATGCGGCCGGCGTCGACTACGAGCTGACGCCGAAATGGACACTGCGTGCCGGCATTCAGCGCGACATGACCCCGGTGCGCGGCGACCAGCGCGATTCGCGCGTGCCCGACGCCAACCGCTGGGTGTTTGCCGTGGGCGCCAGCCATGCGTTGACCCGGCGCTTCACCATCGATGCCGCCTTCAACTACCTCACGCTCGACACCGTGCCGATCAACCGGCTGAGCGCGGCCTATGCCGGCACCACCGCCCAGACGCCCATTCTGGTGAACGGGTCGGTCAATGACGGGCATGTGTTCATTGCTTCGGTGGGGGGGCGCATGCGGTTCTGAACCGGGGCCGGCCCGCTGCTCTTGGGATGAGGTATTGACCAAAAGGGGACTGCAATAATGGCGACCCGTTTCACTCCACAAGCCGATCCTGCCCCGGCTGCCTGGGCAAACCCGCATGGCTGGGACGAGCAGCCCCGCCTGTTGGGCGACTTTCTGGCCGAGGCGGTGCTCGAACATGGCGAGCGGCGGGCGATCGACTTCATGGGGCGGCACTGGTCGTACAAGGATCTGGGCCGGCTGGTCGAGCGCACCGCGCGCGGCCTGCAGGACATCGGGCTGGGCAAGGGCGAGCGTATCGCCCTTTGCCTGCCCAATGTGCCCTATTACATCGTGCTGTACTTTGCCGCGCTGCGCATCGGGGCGGTGGTGGTCAATCTCAACCCGCTTTATACCGAACACGAGCTGGACCACCTGATCCGCGATTCCGGCGCGCGGGTGGTGGCCGTGCCCGACATTGCCAGCATCCACGCCAAGGTGCGCAATGTGGGGCCGGCGGCGGGCATCGAACATATCATCATGTGCCCGATGTCGGCCATTTTGCCGGCCATGCAGTCGCTGGGCTGGTGGATCCTGCGCCGGCGCGACCATGCCCGCTACGAGGACGACGGGCTGCATCTGCCCTTCATGCGCCTGATCGAGCGGCGCGAGGCGCCCGACCCGGTGGTCCTGGCGCCCGAGGATCTGGCGGTGCTGCAATATACCGGCGGCACCACCGGCACGCCCAAGGGCGCAATGCTGAGCCACGCCAATCTGGTGGCCAACGCCCTGCAGCAGCGCGCGCATATCGGGCGGGGGCTCAAGGGGCCGCAGCGCACGCTGGCGGTGCTGCCTTTCTTCCATGTTTTCGCGCTCACCGCGGTGCTCGATTTCTCGATCCTCATCGCGGCCGAGCTGGTGCTGCTGCCCCGTTTCGAGATGAAGCAGTTCCTGGCCACCATCGAGCGCACGCGGCCCACGCTGTTCTTTGGCGTGCCCACCATCTTCATCGCCATGAACGCCTTGCCCGAGGCGCAATTGCCCGACCTGTCGGACTGGCGGGCGTGCATTTCGGGCGGCGCGCCCATGCCGCTCGATGTGCGCCGCGCCTTCGAGGCACGCACCGGCGTGCGGGTGTGCGAGGGCTATGGCCTGACCGAGGCCTCGCCCATCGTCACGTGCAATCCGGTCGATGGCGTCATCAAGGACAATTCCTGCGGCGTTGCCTTTCCGGGCACCATCATCGAGATCCGCGACCCCGAGACTCCGGCGCGCATCATGCCCCCGGGCGAGCGCGGCGAGATTTGCGTGCGCGGGCCGCAGGTGATGGCCGGATACTGGAACCAGCCCCAGGCCAGCGCGCAGGCCTTTGCCGATGGCGCGCTGCGCACTGGTGACATCGGCTATCTCGATGCGGACGGCTATCTCTTCATCGTCGACCGGATGAAGGATGTGATCCTCTCGGGCGGCTACAACGTCTATCCGCGCATCATCGAGGAGGCCGCCTATCGCCACCCGGCGGTCGAGGAGGCGATCGCCATTGGCGTGCCCGATGCCTACAGGGGGCAGGCGGCCAAGCTGTTCGTCAAGCTGCGCGAGGGGCAGGACGCCACCCCCGAGGCGATCCGCGCCTTCCTGGCCGACTACCTCAACCCCATCGAGCGCCCGCACGAGGTCGAGATCCGCGATCACCTGCCGCGCACGCTGGTGGGCAAGCTGTCGAAAAAGGAGCTTGTGGCCGAGGAAATGGCGCGTCATCAGCCGCAATAGGCCCTTGGCCATGTTGCAGCGCGGCAGGCGGCGTGGCAGGGCTGGCACAGGGTCGGGGCAGGCAAAACAATAACAACAGGAGAGAGCGGGTCGGCGCAGGCGAAGGAAGGGGTCTGGCATGAGCGAGGAGATGTCATCGCATGTTGCCCATGATGGGGCCGCCAACGGGCTGGCCCGCATCGAGGCGGCAACCGCGCTGAGCGGCATTCAGGACGTGGCCGCGCAGCTGGGCGTCAGCCACCGCACCTTGCGTTTTTACGAGGACAAGGGGCTGATCGAGCCGGCGCGGGTGGGCAACACGCGCATCTATGCCCGGCGCGATATTGCCCGCATGCAGCTGATCCTGCGGGGCAAGCGGCTGGGTTTCTCGATCCGCGAGATCAAGGATTTCCTTGACCTGTATGATGCCGACCCCACGCATGAGGAGCAGCTGCGCCTGCTGCTGCGCAGTGTGACCGAGCGCGTGGCCCTGCTGGAAAAGCAGGCCGAGGCCATCGACAAGACGCTGTCCGAACTGCGCGCCATCGAGATCGAGACGCGCGACAAGCTGGGCGAGGGGGGCAAGGCGGCCTAGAGCAGGCCGGCTGCGTCCAGCTCGGCGCCGATGGTGACGATCAGTTCGGGGTCGGCCAGCAGGCGCTCTTCCTCCTCGGCCAGAATGGCGGCGAACAGGCGGGCGCGGCCCTGCATCAATTGCGCGTCATCGGCGGCGCAGCCCATGCTCGACCCCAGCAGGTC
>DATMUT010000677.1:0-3066 GCA_035563755.1 Novosphingobium sp. | reverse complement strand
GCCCGCCAGTGCCGCCGCGCGCCAGCGCAGGATCAAGGCAAGGGCCACGCCCATATCGGCCAGCGATCCGGCCCAGACGGTGCCGATCGCTGCCTTACCCGCAAGGCCAAGTCGGGCGAGCAGGCGGGTGTTGCTGGCCATGGGCGTGAGCAGAAGCGGAACCAGCCCACCGGCTAGCCAGACCGCTGCCAAAAGCCCGCGCAGCAGGGGCTGAAGCGGCAAGAGCCGTGCAGCCAGCAGATCGCCCTGCGTCGCGGGCGCGCGATCCAAGGCTTGAGCGATGGGTTGTGGAGCAAAGCCAAGCGTGGCGACAAATGGCCCTACCGGCGCGGCATTGCCTGCCTCGAGCATGGTCAGGCTGTCGCGCGTCATCGGCCCAATGCCCAGCAAGGCGACAGCCCGGAGCAGCCAGCGCGGTACAGGCAGGCTGCTTGCCGCACCAATGCCCAGCCAGCGCCGCAGCAAAGCCATCAGGTCCACGATGCGCATCGGCTCTGGCCCCACCGCATCCACCACCAGCCCCATCGGCAAGGGCTGCTGTAAAAGGCGCCAGATTGCCTCTACCAGATCGTCAATGGCGATGGGTTGCACCATGCCGCCGCCAATATCGGGCATCTGCGGCAAGGCAGCCATTGCGCTGAACAGAGCCGTGCTGCGCCCACCGCGCCCTACCACCAGCGAAGGGCGTACCACGGCCCAGTTCAGGTCCAGCGTGGTCAAGTGCTCGTCCGCAATGCGCTTGCTGCGGTGATAAGCGGTGGTGCCGTCGCTGGCGCCCAGCGAGGACGTCTGGATCACCCGCTTCACCCCAGCCAGCGCCGCGCCATCGAAGAGGGCGATGGCGCCGTGGGCATGGACTCCATCATAGTCCGCCCCGGCGGCCAGGACGCCCGCACAGTTTACCAGCGCGTTTTGGCCCCGCAACCGCTCTGCCCAGATTGCGGCATCGTCGCGGGCAAGATCACAGGCCACGTCCGCGCCGCGCCTTCCTGCCATCGTCACGGCGCATCCCTTTGCCCGCAAACACCCGGCCAGATGCCTGCCGATAAAGCCGCAGCCCACGATCATCACGCGCATCGCTGCCTCCTCAATCGATGTTCGGCTGTGGCACTCGGCGCCACACGGCCAGCCCCATGCCGGCCATCGCCATCAGGATGCCGGCCAAGGTGCAGGCCACAGTGCCCTGGACCAGTTCGGTAGGGTCCGTGGCAATCCGCGCCATCGAGACGAACAGCAGCGGCAGCGCGATCATCATCACCATCGACCACACCGTCCAGAACGAGGAGCGCTCTTCGGTGCCGCACAATTCGGAGAGCAGGATCGAAAGCGGGCGGCGCAGCACGAGGGTCGCAAGCCCCGCCAGCACCAGTGTGACGGCATAGGTCAGCAACAAGGCGGCAATCGGGATCAACATGGTTTGGCTCCTTTCACGAGAGGCGGTCGGGGTGACTGCGCCATGCCCCCTGCATCGCAACTGGCATGCCAATTGCGATGATCGCCGGAAAACGGGGGTTTTCGCCTGTGACGTGGTCCGGCGAATGTTAACGACGTGAACGGAAGTGCATGATATGCTGTCAACGATGGATACAGCTTTTGGCATCATGGCCTATATCGGCGCGCTGGGCCTGACCACGCTGGCCAGCATTCTGCTGGCGGGCTTTGTGGCAACCAAGGCGCGGGCCTTGCCGGGGGCATGGACGCTGGTGGCCTTTCTTTGCGGGGTTGCGTTGTGGAGCTTGGCCATGGCCGCCCCTGCCATGCTGGGCGCGAGAGCGGCGCCCTTCACGCTGACCTTGATCGCGCTTTCGCCCTTGCCTGCCGCTGCCTTTGTCCATCTGGTGTTTGCCTTCGCGCTGTGCGGTGCGGTGCGTCCGGTGGCCTGGGCCAGCTATGGCGTGGCCAGTGTGTCAGCGGTCGCGGGGCTTGCTTTGGGCGTTGGAAAGATTGCGCCCTGGCATGGCTTTGCCGGGGCCTTTGTGCCCTCGCTGGCGGGCTGGGGGGTGTTGGCTGTTGCGGCGGGGCTATCGGTGGCGGGGCATCTGCGCCTGCTTCAGACATGGCGGCAACAGAGCGGGCTCCACCGCGATCAGGCTGGTATCGTGTTCGTGTCGAGCGGAATTGGCCTGCTCGCGCTGACAGGCTTTGCCTTCCCTGCGCTGGGGGTAGAGGCCTATCCTTGGCCGGTGCTGGCACTGCCGCTTTATTCGGCGGCGCTGGTCTATGCGGTGCTGCGCCACCGTTTCATGGCGGCTGATGTCTGGGCGCGGCGCGGCCTGGTATGGATCCTGCTGCTGGCGGGCGCGGGCGGCGCGGCGGCGCTGATCGCCACCTTGCCACTGGCGCTCGCCGGTCGGCCAGAGGGTTTTGTGGCGACATGGGCGGCCTTGGCAGGGGCGATGGTGCTGGGGCTTTTGGTGATGGCGCCGCTCAAGCGGCTGACCGACAGGCTGGTTTTCCCTGGCGCCAAGCTGGATGTGGAACTGTGGCGAGATGCCTTGGCGCAAGCCGCGGACGCGCGCGCGCTGGAGGATCTGGCCAATGCGACGCTGCGCCAACATCTCGGCTTTGGCGCCGATGGGCCGGGCTTGGCGGTGGCGGGCGAGGCCGTGACGCTGATCGGCTGGGAGGAGGCCCCGGCGGCCCTGCGCCACACCGCCGCCCGCGTCGCCGCCTTGGTCGAGGAAGCGGCGCGCCGCCTTGCCAGTGCCCGCCGCATGGTAGAGGCCGAGCGTGAGGCGAGGCTGGCCGAACTGGGCGCGCTGGCAGCAACGATTGCGCATGATTTGCGCAACCCCTTGGGCATTGTGCAGATGGCGGCGACTGGCGCGCCGCCCGATGTGCGCGCGGAGATCGGCGAGCAGGTGGGGCGCATGAATGCGCTTGTCACCGATATTCTGGACTATGCCAGGGCTTGGGCTGTGACGCCGCGTTCCATCGAACTGGCCCCCTATCTGGCAGGATTTGGCGTGCCGGTGGATGTAAGCGATGGGTTGGTGTTGCACGCTGATCCTGCCGCCTTGCGCCGTGCCCTGGCCAATCTGGTGGACAACGCCAAGGCCATGGGCG
>DATMUT010000676.1:0-5162 GCA_035563755.1 Novosphingobium sp. | reverse complement strand
CGTGCAGATCGAGCCGGAAAACCAGACGATGGCCTCGATCACCTTCCAGAACTATTTCCGCATGTACCCCAAGCTGTGCGGCATGACCGGCACCGCCGCGACCGAAGCGCCCGAATTCTTCGACATCTACAAGATGAACGTGGTGACCATCCCGACCAACCTGCCGGTGCGCCGCATCGACGAGGAGGACGAGTTCTACAAGAACACGATGGACAAGTTCGCTGCCATCGCCAAGCTGATCCGCGAGAAGAACGAGATTGGCCAGCCTGTGCTGGTGGGCACCGTCTCGATCGAGAAGTCTGAGCTGCTGAGCGAGTTCCTGACCAAGGAAGGGGTGAAGCATAATGTGCTGAACGCCCGTTTCCACGAGATGGAAGCCCATATCGTGGCGCAGGCCGGTAGCTTGGGCGCGGTGACCATCGCCACCAACATGGCCGGCCGCGGCACCGACATCAAGCTGGGCGGCAACCTGGAGTTCCGCCTCGAGGACGAGCTGCGCGACATGGCCGAGGGGCCGGAGCGTGAAGCCGCCATCGCCCGCATCAAGGCCGAGATCGACGCCGACAAGGAAAAGGTGCTGGCCGCCGGCGGCCTGTGCGTGATCGGCACCGAGCGCCATGAAAGCCGCCGTATCGACAACCAGCTGCGCGGCCGCTCGGGCCGTCAGGGCGACCCGGGCCTGTCCAAGTTCTACCTCTGCCTCGAGGATGACCTGCTGCGCATCTTTGGCCCCGACACCATGTTTGCCAAGATGATGAACAGCAATCTGGCCGATGGCGAGGCGATTGGCAGCAAGTGGCTGAGCAAGGCCATCGAGCAGGCGCAGAAGAAGGTCGAGGCGCGCAATTACGACGTGCGCAAGCAGGTCGTGGAATACGACGACGTGATGAACGACCAGCGCAAGGTCATCTACGAGCAGCGCGCCGACATCATGGATGCCGATGCCATCGACGAGGTGGTGGCCGACATGCGCCACGACACGATCAATGCGCTGGTGGGCGCGGCCTGCCCTCCGGGCTCGTACCCCGAGCAGTGGGACACCGAGGGGCTGGTCGAGCGGGTGAACAATGTGCTGGGCGTTGAGGTGCCCATGGCCGAATGGCTGGCTGAGGATGGCATCGAGCCCGAAACGCTCGAGGAGCACATTACCACGCTGGCCGAGGCGCGCATGGCCGAGAAGACCGGCGGCGAGCATGCCGACACCTGGCGCCAGATCGAGAAGAGCGTGCTGCTCGAGCGGCTGGACCACTACTGGAAGGAGCATCTGGCCACGCTTGATGCGCTGCGCCAGGTGGTGTTCCTGCGCGCCTATGCGCAGAAAACGCCGATCAATGAGTACAAGCAGGAAGCCTTTGGTCTGTTCGAGCGCATGCTCGAGCAGATTCGCGAGGATGTGACGCGCATCCTGTGCACCGCCGAATTGCAGTTCGCCCAGCCCGAGCCGGTGCAACTGCCCGACCTGCCCGATTTCCTGACCATGCACACCGACCCCTTCACCGGCGAGAACGAGGCCGCGCCCGTGGCTGGTGCCTTGCCGCAGCCGGGGCAGGCGCCGATCGACAATCTGTGGGCTGATGCCGGCCTGTCGCGCAATGCGCCTTGCCCCTGCGGTTCGGGGCAGAAGTACAAGCATTGCCACGGCGCGGTGGTCTGAGGCGCAACCTGATCGGTTACAGGGCCGGCGCGGATTTTGCACCGGCCCTCACAGGCTTTCAATGTGGCGTGATTGTTAAGCGAAAACCCTTAGACACGGGCCGGAAGACTGTGCGCAACCGGCCAAAACTGGCCTTGTTGGCTACCTTATAAGCAATTTACCTGTGATGTTCATTAGCGATTTACCATTCGCTGTCATCTAAAAGGCATGCGAGTGGAGTTCCTGTTGTGACAGGGGCTCTGGTGGGTGCTTTCGCTGGTAGGAACGATTTTGGCACAGGAACGCGACAGCTTTGATTCGACGCGCATTGCGCATGACGGGCCCGAGCCTTCGGGTGCGGAGCTGCGTGGCGCGCCCCGATTCACGCTGTTGGTGCGTGCGGCCAAGCTTGTGGTCGATGGGCGCGAGTATTTGTGCGTGCTGCGTGACGCCTCGGCCACTGGCTGCAAGGTCCGCCTGTTTCACGAGATCCCTCCTGGCCGCAATGTCGCGCTCGAAACCGCCAGCGGCGAGCGTTTTGCGATGGAACTGATGTGGTATCGCGACGATCACGCCGGTTTCCGCTTCTTTGACGAGGTCGATGTGCACCGCCTCATCGAGGACCGGCGCGGTCAATACCCCAAGCGCCAGATCCGGCTGCGGACGGAATACGAGGTCAATCTGATCGCTCACGGGCAGTCGCTGCAGGTGGTGCTGCATGACATTTCCCAGCAGGGCGCCTGCATCGAAAGTGCCGAAAGGTTGATGCTGCGTCAGCCGGTCAAGATGGAAGTGCCCGGCTTTCCGCCCATTTTCGCCAAGGTGTGCTGGCGCCAGCAGCCTCGGCACGGGCTGGTTTTCGACACGGTTTTCACAATGGAAGAGCTGGCCTGCAACATGCTCAGGCTGCACGGTCAGGCCGAGCCGTTGGGCCCCACTATCGGCACCGGCGGGCTTCGCGCGGCCTCCTGATCGTCGGTTGGGTGGGCGGTTGGGCGCATTCGCCTGTCAGGCAAATCCGCGCGCCATCCTCTGCATCGAATCCTGCATGTCGAGTACGGTAAGGTAGTTACGCAGCCGGTTTTCCTCCAGTCGGGCAATCAGCGCGTTGTCGTGATAGGGCGCCAGTAGCGCCGCCACGGCGTTGGCCCAAGGCGCGCTGATGTCGAACACCACGCCAAGCCCGAACACGGCCGGTATGTGCGCATAGGCCATTTGCCGCCCTTCGGCTTCGGCAAAGGCAATGAAATCCTCGACTGCGGTGAGTACGCCGTTGCGTGGCCCGCCAGCTTCGAGCGCCCAGGCAAAATGGCCTCCTCCGCGAAAACCCCGATGCGCGAAACTGCCGGGGTTGCCCAGATAAACGCCTACATTGTGGTCATTTGGTTGGCGCCATGCTGGGGGAATACGGTCGGGGGCATAATACATGTCGCGCCGGGCGCATGGCCAGCCCACATCGTGCAAAAGGGCCAGCAAAGGCCGTCCGCTTTGCTGTGCCAACTGGTCGGCGGCCTGCATTTCGTGAAAAACGGTGTAATAATTATGGTCGCCATCAATCAACCAGGCATCGACCTGAGCCAACTCGCCCATCGCCTCGAGGCTGGGCAGCGGCAGATGCCGCACGTGTGAATGCCCGGCCAGCCATTCCAGAAACTCAGGTTTTGGCGAGGGATCGATGGTCGTCAAATCACCCTGGATCTGCGCGCAGTAGTTGGCCAACCTTTGGGTCATGCCGCCAAATTCGGCGCCAATCTCGACGATGCTGCGAGCATTGGCGGCGCTGAGCGTGTCAAGGATCACATCGGCAAATTCGTTCATCGAATGAATGAGCAATTCACTCATGTGCCATCCTCCCCTGCCTTTGGTTGAGCGGGGAGAGAATTAACCGTCGATGGTTAGCAAATGCGACCCTCGGTTTTACGAGAAAATGCGTATATGGTTCGGCCTATCCCATGGCTGGCGGGCGGGGTGTGCCGCTCATGGCATCGCGCATTGCCGCGCCCAGCCTGAGCTGCCAGCCTGGCCCAGATGCGCGCCAGGCTGCCACGGCCTCGGCGCTGATCCGCAAGGTTGTGCGCCGGCCGCCCTGCGCCCGGTCGATGTCGATAGAAGCGTCGCAATCTGCGGTGCCGGATGCAACGCAAACCATTGCATCTTCGCAGAACTGCGCAAGAATGCAGGTGTCAGTATCGGTCATGGTGCTCCCCTCCGCGCTCCACTCGTTCAGCCAGCATCAGCGGTACGAACACGGGGGATGTTCTGGTTAAGACAAATGCCAAGAGCCTGCCGCGCAAGCATGACCTGCGCACACATACGCCCGGCGATTATCTTTGGTTATATTGCCCTGTTCGCACCCGATGTGTGCCGACGACTCCGTCAGCACGTGTTAACACTAACCCCGATTGGGGGCGCGCTGCACGACTTTTTTGTATCAAGGCGACACGTGAGGGCGTTCTGTCTCATAAAGGGGCAGTCTGGTCGCGAACTCGGACGTCGGGGCTGGGCTGCATGTGGCGCATTATGCCATTGAGGGAGCGGTTTTTTTGCTCTCTGCTGCTGAATGCGAGCTGACGATCGTGTTCGGCTGTCAGAAGGGATTTTCCGCGTATCAAGGCAGCGCTCGCCCCGCCGTGGCACCTTCCGGTAACCAGTCACCACGCGGGCGAGGGCGCGCCGGCCATACTTTCAGGCCCTCCCGCCTTGGCCGGCGCGTCATTTTTGTAGGTCTGCGCCGACTCGCACTCTCGGTCAGGGCCTGACACAGCCCGCGCCTGCCGCTATGGCCCGCGTGATGAGCACGACCCCACTTGCCGCGCCGCATGGCTGGATCATCCTCGACAAGCCGCTGGAGCTGGGCAGCACGCAGGCGGTGAGCGCGGTCAAGCGCAATCTGCGCGCGGCCGGCTACAACATGAAGCTGAAGGGCGGGGTCAAGGTCGGGCATGGCGGCACGCTCGACCCGCTGGCCAGCGGCATCCTGCCTATCGCGCTGGGCGAGGCGACCAAGCTGACGGGGCGGATGCTGGACGCCAGCAAGGTTTATGAGTTCACGGTGCGCTTCGGCGCGCAGACCGACACGCTGGATCTGGAAGGGCAGGTGATCGCCACCAGCGAGGTGCGCCCCATTGCCGCCGAGGTCGCCGCTGTGCTGCCCCAGTTTACCGGCCCCATCGCGCAGGTGCCGCCGGCCTATTCGGCGCTGATGGTCGATGGCCGCCGCGCCTATGATCTGGCGCGTGCCGGCCACGAGGTCGAACTGGCCGCGCGCAACGTGACCATCCACGCGCTCGACCTGATCGATGCCGGCGAGGATTTCGCCACCCTGCGCGCGCATGTGTCGAAGGGCACCTATATCCGCAGCCTGGCGCGCGACATCGCGCTGGCGCTGGGCACGCGCGGGTTTGTGACCATGCTGCGGCGTACGCAGGCGGGGCCTTTCGGGCTGGATCAGGCGATTTCGCTGGACAAATTGAACGCGATCGGTCAGGGCGCGCCGCTTGGAACAATTCTCTTGCCGCTAGAGGCGGGG
>DATMUT010000675.1:0-5104 GCA_035563755.1 Novosphingobium sp. | reverse complement strand
CACCAAGGCGGGCCTGTCGGTTGCCATCATCGAGAAGGACGAGCGCTATGTGGGCGGCATCAGCCGCACCGTCGCGCATGAGGGCTATCGCTTCGACATTGGCGGGCACCGTTTCTTTTCCAAATCGCAGGCCGTGGTGGATCTGTGGAACGAGATCCTGCCCGACGATTTCATCCAGCGCCCGCGCATGAGCCGGATCTATTACGAGAACCGCTTCTATTCCTATCCGCTGCGCGCCTTTGAGGCATTGCGCAACCTGGGCCTGTGGCGCAGCGCGGCCTGCATGGCCAGCTTTACCTGGGCCAGGGCGCGGCCCCGGCGCGATGTGAAAAGCTTTGAGGACTGGACGATCAACCAGTTCGGGCGGAAACTCTACTCGATCTTCTTCAAGACCTATACCGAGAAGGTGTGGGGCATGCCCTGCCACGAGATGAGCGCCGACTGGGCCGCCCAGCGCATCAAGGGGCTGAGCCTGGGCAAGGCGGTGATCGACGGGCTGAAACGCAGCCTGGGCCTGAACCGGCGGCCCAACGATGGCATGGCCACCAAGACGCTGCTCGAAAGCTTTCGCTATCCGCGCCTTGGCCCCGGCATGATGTGGGAGGCCGCGCGCGACCGCATTCTGGCCACCGGACGCGGGCAGGTGCTGATGGGCCATGCGCTCAAGCAACTGGCGGGCGGTGAAAACGGCGGCTGGCGCATGATCGCCAGCCACGCCGGCGCCGATGTGGCGATCTGTGCCGATCACGTCATTTCCTCGGCGCCGATGCGCGATCTGGCGCTGCGGCTGCATCCGCTGCCCGACTGCATGCGCTCCGCCATGGAACTGCGCTACCGCGATTTCCTGACCGTGGCGCTGAAAATCCGCAAGCCCGACCTGTTTCCCGACAACTGGATCTACATTCACGATCCGCGCGTGCAGGTGGGGCGCATCCAGAACTTCCGCAGTTGGTCGCCCGAGATGGTGCCCGATGCCGATGTCGCTTGCGTTGGCCTTGAATATTTCTGCTTCGAGGGCGACGGCCTGTGGGAGAGCAGCGAGGAAGCGCTGATCGCTCTGGCCACGCGCGAGATGGAAACGCTGGGCCTGTGCCTGCCGGGCGATGTTGTCGGCGGCACGGTGGTGCGTCAGGAAAAGGCCTATCCGGTCTATGACGAGACCTATGCCGCCAATGTGGCCACCATGCGCGCCGAGGTCGAGGCGCGCTATCCGACGCTCCATCTGGTGGGGCGCAACGGCATGCATCGCTACAACAACCAGGACCACGCGATGATGACCGCCATGCTGACGGTCGAGAACATCCTGGCCGGCGAGCGCGTGTACGACATCTGGTGCGTGAACGAGGATGCCGAATATCACGAGGCCGGCCACGAAGGGCAGGCCGCGGGCGCTGCCCCTGCCGCGCGCCGCGCCAGTGCCGATCAGGCAGCAGCGCTGGCCTCGCTGCGCGATGTGCCACAACCTGTCGCGCCTGCCCCGTCACGCCGGGCCGCCTGAGGTGGCCCGCGAAAGCGGCCTTTACCTGTTTGCCAGCCTTGTCGCGCTGGGGGCCGACATGGCGTGTTTCATGCTGCTGCTGCATGCGCAAACGGCGCCATGGGCGGCCTCGGCGCTGGCCTATGGGCTGGGGGTGGGGGCGCACTGGGCGCTGTCGGCGCGGCTGGTGTTTGCCGCAAGCCTTGCCCCGGCGGGCATGGCGCGGCGGCGTCAGCAGGGGCTGTTTGCCGCCTCGGCGCTGGCCGGGCTGGCGCTTACTTCGGGCATCGTGGGGGCGGGTGCTGCTGGTGGGCTCGATCCGCGTCTGGCCAAGGGTGTGGCCGTTGGCGTCAGCTTTCTGGCCACATGGGCGCTGCGCCGCTTGGTGGTGTTTGCCCGGCCGCAACCGGCGCCATTGCGGGCATGACCGGCAATCTGCGCGATTTTCTGCAGCGTCTGGCGCTGGCCTTCGTGCTGGTCGCGGGGCTGCTGCTGCTCACCAATGCCGGGGCGATCGCAAGCCACCGCTTTCCCGACCCCGATGATGCGCTGCGCCTGCAACAGGTGCGCGACTGGATGGCCGGGCAAGGCTGGTTCGATGTCCACCAATACCGCATAGACCCCGCCGATGGGGGCGTTGCCATGCACTGGTCGCGCCTGGTTGACGTGCCGATTGCGCTGGTGATCTGGCTGGCGCGCCCGTTGCTGGGCGCGCAGGGGGCCGAGATGGCCGCGCTGGTGCTGGTGCCGCTGGCCACGCTGGCGGCGGCCATGGCGCTGGTGGCGCGCGTGGCATGGGAAAGGCTGGGCCGCGACGAGGCGATGCTGGCCTGTTTCACGCTGGCCATGTCGGTGCCGGTGATGATGCAGATCCGCCCGATGCGGATCGACCATCATGGCTGGCAGGTGGTGGCGGCACTGCTGGCCATGAACGGGCTGATGACGCGCCATGCGCGCGCGGGCGGCTGGATCAGCGGCTGGGCCATGGCCATCGGCCTGTCGATCAGCCTTGAGGGACTGCCGTTTTCGCTGGTGCTGGCCGGCATTGGCGCGTGGCGGTGGCTGCGCTGGCGCGATGGTGGCGGGCCGGGCCTGTGGCTGGGGCATTACGTGGCGGCGCTGGCAACAGGGTCGGCGCTGTGCTTTGCGGCCACGCGCGGCATGGCCGATGTGGCGGTGCATTGCGATGCGATCTCGCCCATGCATCTGGCGGTGCTGGGCTGGGCGGCGCTGGTGCTGGGGGCGATGGCGATTGCGTGGACGCGGTGGCAGGTGCGCGGTGTTGCGCCCGTTCTGGCTGGCTTCGCGCTGGCGGGCGCGGGCGCGCTGGCGCTCTATCTGGGCATCGCGCCGCAATGCCGGGCCGGCGCTTTCGACATGCTCGACCCGCTGGTGCGCTCGGTCTGGTACGACGCCGTGGCCGAGGGCTTGCCCCTCTGGCGGCAGGACGCGGTCACGATGGTGGCGATTCTGGCGCCGGGGCTGGTGGCGCTGGCGGCCTGCGCGGGCCTTGTGCGCGCCAGCGCTGGTGAAGAGCGCGTGTGGTGGCAGGAATATGCCGCATTGCAGGCAGGCGCTCTGGCCGTGGCGGTGCTGGTGGCGCGGGCGGGCGCGGTGTCGGGCGCGCTGGCGGCGGTGCCGCTGGCCCATGCCGCGTGCCGCTGGCTGCGGCCCGGAAAGGCGGGCGTTGCGGGCCGAATCTTTGCCGGCGTGGTTCTGGCTTGCGCGCTGGCGCCGGCGGCGCCTGTGGCGCTGTGGGGGCTGGTGCCGCGGCGCGCGGGTGTATCAGGCGCGGTATTGCCGGTGGCGGCAGCCGAGCCGGCCGGGCCTGTGGCCGATTGCCACGTCATGGCCGGTGCGCAGGCCTTGGCCGCCTTGCCGCCGGGGCAGGTGCTGGCCCCGCTCGATGTCGGGCCAGAGCTGCTGCTCGCCTCGCGCATGACGGTGCTGGCAACGGGCCATCATCGCGGCGCGCGGGCCATGCATGATGTGATCGCCGCCTTTATGGCCCCGCCCGATGGCGCGCGCGGCGTGATCGCGCGGCGCAAGGTGGCCTATGTTGCCCTGTGCACCAACCTGGCCGAGGTGCGCCGCTATGCGCAGCTTGCCCCCGGCGGGCTGGCGGGGCAATTGCTGGCGGGGCACGCCCCCGGCTGGCTGGCACCCGTGCCGCCCGCGCCCGGCAGCAGCCTGCGCGTGTGGCGCGTTGTCGCTCAGGCCGGGCGGAACACCATGGCCGCCCCGTTCATGCAGTAACGCTTGCCCGTGGGCGGCGGGCCATCGTCGAATACATGGCCCAGATGGCCACCGCAGCGCGCGCAATGCACCTCGGTGCGCGCCTCGCCAATGTCGTGGTCGATGCTGGTGCCCACAGCGCCCGGCAATGGCGCCCAGAAGCTGGGCCAGCCTGTGCCGCTGTCGAACTTCGTGCGCGTTTCGAACAGGGCGTTGCCGTCGGCCGCGCAGGCGAACACACCCTTGCGATGCTCCTTGAGCAAGGGCGAGGTATAGGGCCGCTCGGTCGCCTTCTGGCGCAGGATGGCAAATTGCGCAGGCGTGAGGCGCAGGCGCCATTCCGCCTCGGTGTAATGCACGGCATAGGTAGGGGCGGCGCGCAGCCACGCCGGAACGGCAAAGCCCACCCCCATCAGCAACAGGAAACGGCGTCGGTCAGACTGGCTCATGGCGCACCTCGCATGTGAGGTTAACGTGCCACCTGCGCCAATGGTTGCAAGCCGTATTATTGCGGGCGGGCGCCCCGCAATATGCCCAGCAGCCCGCGCCGCGCCGCCTTTTGGCCCGATCCGCCCCGGCCCGACCCGCTGCCCGACTGCATGACCCGGCGGCGGAACACATGCGCGCCGGTACGCACGAACACCGCCACCCACGCCGCCTGCCAGCCCAATGCCGCCACATGCGGCCACACCGCATCGACCGTGGCCGCGCGCGCCAGCATGGCAAAGGGCGAGGAAAACGGCACGATGCAGGCGGCATATTCCACCGTGCTGCCCTGTCGCGCCATGGCATAGGAGGCAAAGAAGAACACCAGCAGCTGCACCATCGTGACCGGCATCGAGAGCGTCTGCACCTCGCGCACGGTGCTGGCCATCGAGCCGACCGAGAGGAACACCGAGCCCAGCAGCAGATAGCCCATGGCGAAATAGGCCACCCCCAGCGCCACGAACAGCGGCCAGCCCACTGCCGGCGCGGGCAATTGTGGCAATGCCTCGCCGCCCAGCACTTGCGCCACGCCCACCGCCGAGCCCCACACGCCAATGCCCACCATGCTGACCGCCAGCATGGCGAAGAGCTTGCCCAGGAACACCGCGTCCATGGGGATGGCCGCTGCCAGCACCTCGATGATCTTGTTGCCCTTTTCCTCGACCAGATTGGACAGGACCATGCCCGCCAGCAGCATGGTGAGCAGGAACAGCAGGGTTTGCGCGGCCTGCGCCGTGCGCACGCGGGCGATGGCGCGGTTGGCGGTGCTGCTGGCCGTGGCCGACAGGCGCACTTGCGGAAAGGATTTTGGCCCAAGGCCCGAGGCGCGCGCGGCCAGCAGCTCGACCGGGCCGCGCCATTCCTCGATGCGGTCGCGCGTGCCGGTCAGCACCGGATGCGCCGCCG
>DATMUT010000674.1:0-3188 GCA_035563755.1 Novosphingobium sp. | reverse complement strand
CTGCTGGCGCAGGCGGTGACCAACCTGCTGGAAAACGCCACGCGCCACACGCCCGCCGGCAGCCGCATCCGCCTGATCCTGCCGCCTGTGAGCGGCGATGGCGCCATTCGCATCCTGCTCGAGGATGACGGGCCGGGCGTGCCCGAGGCCGACCGCGAGCGGGTGCTGCGCCGTTTTGTCCGGCTCGACCGCAGTCGCGCCACGCCCGGTTCGGGGCTGGGGCTGGCGCTGGTGGCGGCCATTGTGCAGTGGCACGGGGGCACGCTGGCGCTCGAGGAGGCGGGGCCGGGGCTGCGGGTGGTGGTCAGCCTGCCGGCCTTGCGTTGAGCCCCGCCGCCGGGGCGAGGCCCAACGCGGGCGGTCAGCCGCGCGGCTTCACGCAGGCGAAATTGGCCGCATCATCAAGCGAGCCATGCCCCTTGTAGCGCGCATAGGACGGCCAGGCGCACAGCGGGCGGCGCCGGTCGGGCCAGGCGCTTTGCGGGTTGGCCTGCGCGGGGATGGCGTCGGGCGCGCGGCCCTGCTCGACCCAGGCCTGCACCGCTGCCAGCGCGTCATACTGGTCGGTGGCATCGCCGCCGCCGCAGTGGTTCATGCCCGGCACGGCAAACACGCGGGCAAAATCGGCCGCATGGCCATGGTTGCGGGCATTGAGCGCGGCCCACCAGCCGGCCGTGTCGCGGAACGAGAAGACCGGATCGGCCAAGCCATGCGGCACGATCAGCCGCCCGCCGCGCGCGGCAAAGGCCGACAGGTCGGTCGAATGGGCCGAGACATCCTGCCAGGGCGAGAGGGTGAAGCCGTGGCCGGTGGCGTAGATCTGGCGCCCCTCGCGCGCGACGTCGAAGGCCAGCTGCGCGTCGAGCAGCCCTTGCGCATCGCCCGGCACCGCGCGCGGCGGCACCAGAAACACCGTGTGCATCGAGGCCCCGCCCAGCACGATGTGCCGCGCCGGGCCGCGCTCGTCGCCCAGCTTCCAGCCGCGCCAGCCGGGGCTGGCCAGGCCCGGGTCCCACGCCCAGTCGGCATAGACCTTGGCGCCATCGGCCCAGCGCGCGCCGGCCATCAGCTCATACAGCGCGTCGGCCTTGGCGCGGGTCAGGCAGTCGTGGCCGCCCGGCTTGCAGACGCGCGCCTCGATGGCGGGTTTGACGCGCGCACTGGTGCAGGCCGCCGCGTTCGAGACGATGCCGTCCTTCGCCCCGTCGAGGCTGTCGCAGGCGCGCAGCACCGCGTCGCGCACCAGCCCCATGTCGGCCGGGGTGAGCGCTGTGTGGAACTGGTTCACATCGACGCGGCCCGTGGCAGGGTCGCGGATGAGGCGCGCGAGGCGCTGCACTTCCCATGTTTGTTCGACCGCGGCGCGGGGCAGGGCAAAGCCGGGGGCGGCGGCCACGATGCCGTCGAACAGGTCGGGGTGCTGCTGGGCCAGCACCATGCCTTCCTCGCCGCCCTTTGAGCAGCCGACGAAATAGGAGCGTTTGGGGGCATGGCCGTAATAGGCCGCGACAATGGCGCGCGCCGCCCGCGTGACGGGGGCCAGCGAGGCGTGGCCATAGTCGCTGCGCGCCACCGGGTCGAAGCCGAAAGCGGTGGGGCCGCCGCGCTTGGGGTCGGAGTTGAGCGCGTTGGAATGGCCCGAATCCTGGCTGACCACGGCAAAGCCGCGCGCAACGGCTGGCTCGAAGGCCAGCGAGGAGGGGCCGGAGGCAACCCGGCCCAGCGCATCGCCGATCTCGCCGTTGGAGCCGCCGCCGCCCTGGAAGAAGAAGCGCCCGTTCCACGCCGTCGGCAGCCGCAGGTGGAAGCGGATGGCGTAGTCCTGCCCGTCGACGCCCTTGTGTTCGTGCATGATGCCGAAGATCTCGCAATGCGCCGGTATGGCCCATTGCCGCCCGTTTGCGCCCGCCACGGTCGAGGGGGCCATCAGCGTTGCCCGCTCGATGCGGGTGCCGGACTGCGGCCAGGCCACGGGCAGGCTGGCCGCGCAGGCGGCGTTGGCGTTTGCGGGGGCTGGCGCTTGCGAGCGGGCCGGCTGAACCGCCAGCGCGACGGCCAGCGGAGCGGCGAGCAACGGCGCGGCCAGCAAAAGCGGGCGGGAAAGCAAGGGTTTGCGCGCGTTTGGCGTGTGGGGGTGGTGGGCCATTCTTGTCCTCTCTGGCGGCCCCTTGTGCTTTTTGTGCCACAAGGGGGTACTTTCTCTACCCTAGTCCTCGGGCGGGATTGCGTCGAGCGTTATGTTATAGGATATAACTTCTCAAGCGATGGCGCCGCAGCGTCACTCAGGATGGAGAGGGTTATGAAGGATTTCATGCGCAGCCGCGTGTTTGTTGCCGTTTTGCTGTCGGGCTCGGCGCTGGCTGCTGCGCCCATGGGTGCGGGCGTGGCCTTGGCCGCCGACGCGCAGGCCACGCAGGCCGCCCCTGCTGCCGAACCGCATGGCGACGCGGATATTGTCGTGACCGCGCAGCGTCGCAAGGAAAACGTGCAGAACGTCAACATTGCCGTGACCGCGCTTTCGGGCGACGCGCTGGCCGAAAAGCGGGTGATGCGCGCGCTCGACCTGCAGACGGCGGCGCCGGGCCTGACCATCTCGCGCTCGGGCATTACCGACAGCTTCAACATTCGCGGCATCGGTCTGGCTTCCGGCTCGCCGCAGGTGACCAATGGCGTTGCCACCTATATCGACGGCGTGTTCCAGCCGCCCATCGTCTCGAACGGGCAGTTCTATGACATGGCGGGCGCTGAAGTGCTGCGCGGGCCGCAGGGCACGCTCTCGGGCGCCAATTCGACGGGCGGCGCGATCTATCTGACCACCAAGCGCCCCGAGCTGGACCGCACCTCGGGCTACATCACCGCCAACTATGGCAATTACAACAATGTGGGCGTGAACGGTGCGCTCAACCTGCCGATCACCTCGACGCTGGCGGTGCGCGCATCGGGCCTGTTCAACCGGCACGACGCCTGGTTTACCGATATCGGCCCGGCGCATAACGAGCCGGAACGCCTGAACGAGATCGACGGGCGCGTGCAGGTGCTGTGGAAGCCGGGCGCGTTCCAGGCCAACCTGAAGGTCGAGACGGTGCAGCGCCAGACCGGCGGCTATGCGATGCAGCCCATTGCCGGGGCGGGCATCAGCAACGCCTATGTGGCGGGCCGCACCAACATGCCCTGGACGGTCAGCTATG
>DATMUT010000673.1:0-4747 GCA_035563755.1 Novosphingobium sp. | reverse complement strand
ACCTGATCGAGGAGCGCATCGACCTGGCCCTGCGCGTGCGCGTGGCGCTGACCAGCGACGCTGCGCTCACCATGCGCACATTGGGCCATTCGGCGCGCATTCTGGTGGGCAGCCCGCAAATGGCCACACGCATCGGCGGCGATATTGCGGCGCTCGCCACGCAGCCAACGCTGGGCACCAGCGACGAGATCGGCCAGATCGACTGGCATCTCGAACAGGCCGATGGCTCCCCTTTTCGCCTGCGCCACGAACCGCGCATGACCTGTGGCGATTTTGCCGCCGTGCGGGCCGCGGCCATTGCCGATATGGGCGTGGCGCTGCTGCCCGATCACATTTGCACAGAAGCGCTGGCCAAAGGGCAGCTGGTGCATCTGCTGCCGGCCTGGCAGGGGCAAAGGGGCATCGTCCATCTGGTCTTCACCACAAGGCGCGGGCTGCCCCCTGCCGTGCGCGCGCTGATCGACCATCTAGCAGCACACTTCCCGCAAGGCCGCTGATGCCCGGGCGACAGGCCCGCTCGGCAAGCGGACCTGTCGGCAAGGGCAATTATTGCAGGTAAAGCGCGCGCAGACGCAGAATATCCGCCCTGCTCAGCCCCATCTCGTCATGCAGATACCCCAGCGCCCCGCCCTTGTGGCTGTCGACCACCAGCAAGGCCGCCTCGATATAGCTGCGATCGGCCACCATCATCGCGTGCAGCGCCTCGGGCGGCATTTTGGCCATGGCAACAAAGGTGGCGTTTTTGGCATTGCCCTGAACGATCTTGGCACCGTCCAGATAGCGGTTGGTCAGCAGATAATCCGCAATCACCGTTTCGCGCGGCACGCCCAGCGCCGTCAGCACCAGCGCCGCGGCAATGCCGGTGCGATCCTTGCCCGCCGTGCAGTTGAAGGCCAGCGGCACGCGGTGCGCCAGCAATTCCCCGAACATGCGGCGGAACTGGCCATTGAACGAGGCCAGAATGCGCGGATAGCCGGCTGCCATGGCCGCTCGGGCCTGTTCGCCGGTCCAGTGGGCCATGTCGCCGGCGGGCAGCGTCATGGGGTTGTCCATGCGGTAGTCATCGCTCAGCACCTGGGGCGCGTGGGCGGCGGGCCAGTTCACCGGATCGGCGGCGCGCTCACTGTTGTCGCGAAAATCGCAGACCACGCGAATGCCCCGCTTTTCCAGCCACACATAGTCGGCCGGCGTCAGTCCGCTCATCGCGCCCGAGCGGAACAGCACGCCCCATTTGACACGGCGCCCATCGGCCGTGCGATAGCCCCCCAGATCGCGGAAATTGCGCCCGCCCTGCAATGGCAGCAGGCGTTCATGGGCGGCAGCGGCAACCGGCTTTGCCAGTAAATCGGCGGCCACAAGCGGCGAAAGAACCAGCGTCAGCGCGCCGAGCGCTGTCAAAGCGGTACGTTGAATGCTCATGTTGCGGTCCCCTCAGAACTTGATGTTGGCTTCGAGGCCATAGGTGCGCGCCTCATTGAACATGCCGTAAGTGCCCAGATACTGGCTGTAGGCCTTGTAAAAGAGGTGCTGCTCGTTCAGCAGGTTGCGCGCCCAGGCCGACACGGTCAGCCGCGCACCGGTGTTGTTCATGGCAATGTCGGCCAGGGCCAGGCGGCCATTGACGATAAAGCTGGGGTCGCCCTTGGGCTGAACGGCGGGCGCGGGATCGTTCGCGCTCACATAGAAGCCGTTGTCGTAATTGGCGTCCAGATGCAGGCGCAGCTTAGCCGCGCGCAGGGGCATTTCGTAATCCACCGATGCGCTGGCCGAGTGGGTGGGCGTGTAGACCGGATAGATCTTGACCGGCGTGGTGCTGATGACCGCCACCCCGCCCGACACGACCGGATAGGGATTGGCCGTGTTGGGAATGGTCACGCTGTTATAGGCATAGCTGGCATTCAGCGTCAGGCCGGCAACGGGGTTCAGCGTCAGTTCCGCCTCTACGCCCTTCAGATGGCCAGTGCCCGGCGCGTTGGTGGTTTCCAGCGTGGTGCGGTTGCTGTTCTGCAGGACGCCGTTCACATATTGCAGATAGCTGGCCGAGAAATCGACCTGCACGTTCTTGTAGGTGCCGGCATAGGCGGCAACATTGAAGCGCGCCCTGTGGTTCCAGAATTCGGTCTTGGCGCCCACCTCGAACATCGAGACGGTTTCGGGATTGAACGGCTGATAGGTGAGCGAGCGCGAATTGGCCCCGCCCGATTTGTAGCCGGTGCTCCACTTGCCATACAGGTGCACATTGCGCGAGGCATCGACCGCCAGATTGACCATCGGATCGACCCGCGACCACGAGGCGTTGAGGTTGAGCGGCGCAACCACGCCCGTAACGCTGACCGGCGTGGCGCCATTGATGGTGAAGAGCTGGCCGACCTTCTGGTCGTTGCTGTAGCGCAGGCCGCCCGTCACATGCAGGATGTCGCCCGCGATGGCCGGCGTATAGGTCGCCTGCGCATAGGCGCCATAGCTGTCGGTCTTGACATGGCTGGCGCGGTCGATGGTGACGGCGTTGTAGTCGATCGAGAGCACGGTGGCAGCAGTGCCCGTGGCGTTCCACTGCATGGTGTTGGGGGCTTGCGCATTGTCCTGCACGCGCTCCTCGTAGAACAGCGCGCCGGCCGCGAATTTCAGGCGGGGCAGCTCGCCAATCACCTGCAGTTCCTGGCTCAGCTGGTTCTGGCGGAACTGGGCGAGGCTGGCGCGGCTGAAGGTGCCGCCCGCGCTATAAACCGACAGGTTGGCCGAGCCATTGTCATATTGCGACTGGGTGAGTTCGCGATAGGCCGAGATCGACTTGAGCGTGAGATGTGGCTGGACCTGCCACTCGAGCGTCAGGCGGTGGCCGTTGGTCTTGCCGATGCTGGGCATTTCGGGCACGCCAACCGTTGCCACCGAGGCGCGGGTGGGCTGCAACGGCTGGGCCGCGGCGCGGGCCAGCGAACCGGCCGAAATGGCCTGCACATAGGCCGAAGTCGAGGCATCGTAGGAAATGTCGAAGGCGTAGTCGGCGGTGAAATTGGGCGCAGCCTTCCACAGCGCCTCGGCGTGCAGGCCGCGTTTGTCATAGGCGCTGAAGTCGGACGCGCCCTGCAGCGGGTTCTTCACCAGCCCGTCGCGATGCGTGACGACGCCATCAAACTTCAGGCTGATGTTGTGGAATTCGGGCAGGTCGACGTGGGTTTCGGCCTTGTAGCTGCCGTAATTGCCCATGCCCACGGTGGTGCTCATCTTGAACTTGCCGCTGGGCTTTTTGGTGGTGATGTTGACCGCGCCGCCCTCGGTGTTGCGGCCAAACAGCGTGCCTTGCGGGCCTTTGAGCACCTCGATGCTGTCGACATCGAACATGGCCGTGCCAAGGCCCTGCGCGCGGCCCATGTAGACGCCGTCGATATAGACGCCCACGCCCTGATCGCGGGCGGGCTGGTTGCTGTCGGCCAGCACGCCGATGCCGCGGATGTTCATGACCAGCGCCGAGGGGCGGGCAAAGAAGGGCGCGACGCGCAGCGAAGGGATCGCCCCATCGCCCAGATCGAGCAGCGAGGTGACGTGGCGGTTGGCCAGATCGTCAGCCTTCATCACCGAGATCGAGATCGGCGTCTTCTGCAGGCTCTCGGGCCGCTTTTCGGCGGTAACGACAATATCGGTCAGGCCCTGATCGGCGGCCTCGGCAGAGGCGGCGGCCGGCGCGACCTCGTGGGCTGCAACCGGCAAGGCCCAAAGGGCCAGACCCAGAGCTGTGGACGACAGGAAAGCGCTGCTGGCGCTGCATCGCAAGAGCATATGTATCCCCATGAAAACCGGTATCGCGAAAGCTTGCCCTCCACGATTCGCAGCCTCAAATGGAACGAATGTATTTCACCCTTGTGACGCATCGCCACCCATGGCGAACATTTGTATCCGGCCCGACAAATGGCTATGACCAAACCGCCGGGATCAACGACGCCCCAGGGGCGGATCACGGACGACCAAGCCCGGACATCCGGGCAACGGAGGCGACCAGAGTGCGAAATTCCGCGAATGCCAGCGTTTCTGCCCCACTCGAACAACGCCTCGTGGAATCGGTGTGGTGCCTTTGGGAAACACAGGGTCACGCCGCCATTTCGGCGCGCGCCCTGGCCCAACATGCCGGCGTGCCGCTCTCGACGCTCTACAACCACTTCCCCTCGATGGAACAGGTGTTTCTTACAGCGCAAGAGGAGGCACTGACCCGGACCCGGCAGTGGTGCGCGCAGCAGATGGAACACTTGTCGCAACCGTTTGCGGGCGCTGGGCCCATCGGCGGGCTGGGCGCCATGCTGGCAACGCTCATCGATGAATGGACACAGGGGCAGCGCCGCCTCGCCTTTGCCTGGCGCGAGGGGTTCCTGCTGGCCCGCCGCGATCAGGTCTATCTCCATCTGGGGCAGGGCTGGCGCGATCTGTGGCGCGATTTCTGGCAGGCGATCTGCGACCTGTGCGGCATGGGGCGGCACGGCGAATGGACCGGCTTTGTCTTCGAAGCCGAGGCGGCGCTGCACATGCTGCCCTGGCGGCGCGCGCTTGATCGCGCCTGCCTCGAGGAATTGTGCCATGGCTGGGCCGGTTGGCTCAATGGCTCGCTCGTGCCCGATACGCCCTGGCGCTCAATCGCGCGCGAACAGGCGCTGGCCTTGCTGCCCGACTTGCCCATCCACGACGAGGTGACCCGGCGCATCGCCGCCGCCGCCGCCGATGTGGTCGAGCATCAGGGCATGGCAAAGCTCACTCACCG
>DATMUT010000672.1:0-14358 GCA_035563755.1 Novosphingobium sp. | reverse complement strand
GCGGGCCGCGCGACCGGCGCATGGCGCTATGGGGCGGTTTCATGCTGCGCGCGGCAGGCAGGCTGCTCTATTTCGCGGGCGACACCGGCTATGGCACGGGCGATATCTTCCGCAGGCTGCGCCGCGATTTCGGCCCGGTCGACATCGCGCTGCTGCCCATTGGCGCCTATGATCCGCGCTGGTTCATGGAAGCCCAGCACACCAACCCGGCCGAGGCCGTCGCCATCATGCAGCATCTCGAGGCGAAGCTGGCGCTGGGCATTCACTGGGGCACCTTCAAGCTGACCGACGAGCCGCGCGAAGACCCCTTGCATCAATTGGCCCGAAGCCTGGCCGAACAAGGCATCGATCCGCAAAGCTTCATTGCGCTGCACGCCGGACAGGTTGTCGACGCCTGAACCTTCAGGGCATAGTGAATGGCGGCCCTCCGACCGCCATTCCTGCTTCCTCAAAGTTTCGGCTGTGCGGGATCAGAAGTTCTTCTTCACCCGCAGCGCCCATTCGCGCGGCGCCCCCACATTGGCATAAGCCGTTCCGGCAATCGAATAGAGCGCCGAAAACCGCAGCGGCAGCAGGTAGTACTTGTCGAAGACATTTTGCACCTCGAACGAGATGGCCAGGTCTTCCTTCCTGTTTTTCCACGTGACGCGCGCATTGCCCAGCACATAGTCGGGGTTATAGTCCACGTCTGATGTGGCGGTCAGGCGGCCAAGGCTTTGCTTGCCGGTATAGGACAAGTCGAAGCGCGGCGTGATCGAGCCGGACTGGCCCAGTTCCGCCTTGTACTGAATGCCAGCGCTGGCCCGCCAGTTGGGCGAGGTGATCGGATCGCCGATCTTGTAGGAACTGCCCACCGAAGCGGCAACGCGCGACCAGCGCCCATCAATCCAGCTGGCCGAGGCATCGATATCGAGGCCATGGACAGGCGTGGCGCTGATCTCGGCTTCGAGACCATACATGTAGCCATCGCCGGCATTCTGCGTGGCCGAGCAGACCGCGCCAGCCCCGCCATCCAGCGCCGAACAGTCGGACAAGGGCAGCTGGATGTTCTTGTAATCGTTGTAGAAGGCTGAAAGGTTGACGCGCAGGCGCCGGTCGAACAGGTCGCTCTTCATGCCCAGCTCATAAGCGGTCAGCGTTTCCGGCCCGAACGTGCCGTTCAGCGCCTGCCCGGCCGAATAGGGCCGCGGCGACACACCGCCCCCCTTGAAGCCGGTGCTGATGGTGGCATAGGTCATCACCTGCGGCGACCAGCGGTAGTCGGCCGAAATACGCCAGTCGAGATGGCTGCCGTTATACACCGAGGTCAGGCCATCAAGCGCGCCGATGAGCGAGTAGGTATAGCTCGTCGGGTCGAGGTTGCTGCCATCGAAGTTCTTGCGCGAGAAGGTATAATCCTTGTGCTCGTGCGTATAGCGCAGGCCGCCGGTCAGATTCAGCCTGTCGCTCAGGTGAATGGTCGTGGTGCCGAAAACCGCCTTGGTATTGGCGTTCACAGGGTCGTTGCCGGTAAACTGCACATCGCAGGCCCCCGCCCCGCCGCAATACTGATAGTCGATGTAGCGGATGTCCTGCCTGGTCCAGTACACGGTCTTTTGCGAGCTGAAATAGCCGCCAACCGTCCAGTCCGCCAGGTTGCCCACCTTGCCCGACAGGCGCAGTTCCTGGCTGAAGAAATGGAACTGCAGATCGTTCGAGCCGCCGCCCGTAATGTTCGGATCGGGCGTATAGTCATCGTCGGTGCCAAAGGTTTCGTGATATTTGCGGTAGGCGGTGATGGACTGCAGCTTGAGCTGCGGGCTGATGTTGTAGCTCAGATTGCTCGACACGCCCCAGCCCGAGAACATCGTGCGGTTCGAGGTGTAATAGCCTTGGCTGACCTGCCCGCCGGCCGGCACATAGTAATTGGCGTAAGTGCAATAGCGGCCGCAGTTGAAATTGGTGCCGTTGGTCTTGCTGGTGTCATCGGCAATGACCACGCCTGCCGCATTGGTGTGGTTTTCATAGGAATAATCGGCGCTGACCAGCCAGTCGATCTTGTCGTTGGGGTTGTAGCGAATGGTCCCGCGCATGCCGGCGTAGTTCTTCTCGCCCAGCTTGCCCATCACGCAATTGGCCCCCGTCGAGGGGCTGGCCTTGATGCCCAGCGCATTGTTGGGATTGGCGCAGCCATAGTCGACCTGATCGACATAGCCGTCCTGCCGCTTGTACACGCCGGCAAGACGCACATACAGGCCATCGGTCAGCTTGAAATTGGCGCTGCTGCGCAGATCGATGCGGTTGCGGCTGCCATAGGCCATCTCGACGCTGCCGCTGTCCTCGTCCGAAGGCTTCTTGGAGAACAGCTTGATCGCGCCGCCAATCGAATTGCGCCCGGTCAGCGTGCCCTGTGGGCCGCGCAGCACCTCGACCCGGTCGAGGTCGAGCAGGTCCATGATCGCGCCTGTCAGCGTCGCGAAATAGACATCGTCGACATACATGCCAACGCCCGGCTCGTAGGCGGGGTTGAAGTCGTACTGGCCGATACCGCGAATATAGGCAGCCATCGACGAGCCAAACGCCCCGCCCATGGGGGTGAGCTGCACGTTGGGCGCCTGCGCCGCGATCTGCGAGAGATCGGACTGGTTGCGCTGCGCCAGCAGGGCCGAACTGACCGCCGTGATCGAGAGCGGCGTGTCCTGCAGCTTTTGCGCGCGGAACTGGGCGGTGACGACGATTTCCTTTGTCGTGGTATCATCGCTGGCGGCGCCGGGCGCCGAACCGGTTGCGGTCTGGGCGGGCTGATCCTCGGCCATTGCCGGGGTAGCCATCGCGAGCGCCAAAGCGCCAACGCCTGCGGCCTGTGTCAGGCACGCACGGGCGGACATGCCAAAGAACTTGGCCATTTTCCTCTCCATTATTGTCGTTGTGCACCCGACTTTGTCGGTAATGCATACAACAATGCGTGCTGACAAGTGGGCTGTCCGCCTTTTTCCAAATGGCGGAAAGATGATGCCAAAAGATCACAATCGTTAAGATTCGGCACAGCTTCCGGCTGAAATACAAGCTGAATATTTGCTGACTCATTCGTTCGGCCTGGCGACAGATTCGCCCCGCTACGCCCCTGTGGCCCGCTAAAGCGCGGCATCGTAATATGCGATAAAGATACCAGCAGCCGCCGGGGGGCGGGTGCGCGCCGACCACTCGAATTCCCTCTCACACAAACTCGGTCGGCGCGCTTTCTTTTGGCTGGTCTGCCCCAGGTTCAGCCCACAGGGCTGCCTGCGCTATGCTTCCTGTTCTTCGCGGCGCAGCTTCATCAGCCGGCGCCTGGCCCGCACCGCTGCCGCGTCAATGCCCAGCACCACCGGCCGCAAATCCCAAAAAGCGCCCCCTTCGGCCGAGGCGCCCAGTTCCCGCTGAATTGCCGCGAGCATGGGCAGGTCTTCCATCTCGAAAACCTGCCTGGTCATCGCCTCGGCCTCCTCGCCGGGCTGGCGCGTGTAGAAATAATGCGTGGTGGCGCCGGTTTCGGGGGTCAGGATATGCGGGTTCACAAAGGCGGGCACGGGCGCCTCCTCACGCGGGCGGCCGGCCAGCGTGAAGCCGACCTCGAGCAGCATCGAGGCAGGCGCGTGCCAGCGCATGTCGAGCCATTCATCCATCCGCGCCCCGGGCGCAACGCCGTGCAGCCAGGCCGGGCGCGGCGTGTCGCAAAACGTCCATTTCGACCAGATCGCCCCTGTTTCGTCCTCGGCCACGCCGTGACTGCCAGCCAGGAACTTGCCCCCCATGCGGAAGCTCTCGGCATGAATGAACTCGGTGTGCGAGAGGTCGAGCAAATTGTCGGTGATGATCTCGTAATGGGCCGAAAACAGCATGCACCCGTGCACCATTGGCTCCTCAACCTCGATGGCCGAGAAATCGGGGATGAGCGCCGGGTCAGCCTTGTCCGGGTCGCCCGCCCAGAACCAGACGCCGCGATGACGCGCAATGACCGGGGGCGCATCGGTGCGCGCCTGAGGGGGGATCATGTCGGAAAACGGGTTGTGGATGCAGGCGCCAGTGCTGGCAAACTCCAGCCCGTGATAGGGGCAGGCGATGGTATCGCCCTTGCGCCGCCCTTGCGAAAGCGGCGCAAAACGGTGCGGGCACAGGTTGCCCAGCATGGCGTAGCCGCCCTCCTCCTTGCGAAAGATCACCCAGGGCCGGTCGAGCAGGCGCCGCTCGAGCAGCGCATCGCCCTCGATCTCCTGTTCCCATGCCGCCATGTACCAGGCGTTGCGAATGTAATGCATAAGGCGCTCCAGACTTTGGCCCGATCGGGCCAGATTTTGGAACGTGCCGACACGCGCATGAGGAGCAAGGCTGCAACCCCATGCGCCGTGCGAACACGAACACTGTGGGGCCTGCAGCATGACGCGGCCGCGATGGGCTGCGCCTTCCCAAGGTGGCGTGGGGCCACCTACCAGGCAGGGGAATTATTTATGCCCCGCCAAAGCCTCTGTCAATTGGCCCGCAGGCGCGGCGCGACCTCTTGCGCTGCGGCCCGCATGGCCTCGTCCTCGTCGCGCGCCGCGACCAGGGCGAAGAACTGGCGCAAACGCCTTGCCTGATCGGGGCTGATGCGGGGGTTGAGGTAAAGGCGCGTTTCCCAGTCGGCCATGCGGCGGACCAGTTGCAGCGCCCCCTCGGGGGCCAGCGCCTGCACGATGCTGTCGAGCGTGGCGATAGCGCCAACCCCCTCGCGCGCCATGCGCATGCCCACGTCGTGAAAGGGAAAGCGCGCCACAATCCGCGGCCTGACCACCCCTGCCCGCCGCAACGCCGCCAGCCAGCCGCCCCACTCCTTGCCCAGATCGCTGGGCGCCAGAAAGGGGATCGAGGACAGGCCGCCGCACCGGGCCTGATCGGCAAGGGCCGGCGCGGCAAAAATACCCATGGTCGTGCGGGCGATCATTTCCGAATGCGGCAATTGCGCGTCGCTGCGCACATTCAGCACCGCCCCGTCGACCCCGCCCGCGGCGATCTGCTGCTGCAGCCACTTGCGCGAAGACGTCATCGCGAAATGCAGGTCGAGATCGGGATTGACGGCCAGAAAACCGGCCAGCGCCGGCCTGATGAGATCCTCGAGCAGGTGCGGCCCGGTGTAGATCGTCAGGCTGATCTGCCCGCTTGCCGGCGCGCCCAGCCGCCCCAGCGCCAGGCCCTGCTCGACAAAGGACAGCGCGCCCAGCCGAAAGCTCTCGCCAGTGGGCGACAATTCGCCCGTGCCGCCGCGCCGGCGCACGAACAACTCGGTCCCCAGCTGCTCCTCCAGCTTGCGCACATGATCGCTCACCGCTGCCTCGGACACGCCCAGCATTTCGGCGGCGCGGCGAAAGCTGCCCAGCTCGCACACCTTCAGGAAAATCTCGATCTGGCGGATGGTGAAGCGGAACATGGGGACAGACTATGTGACAACTTGCAGCTTGTCACCCCTGACAAGACCCAGCCCCGTTGCCCGGCCAAAACCCGGCCTCCTATCATCGGCGCACAGGGCAAAAGCCCGGTTGAACAAAAGGGGAGAGACACATGCCGCATCGCTATCGCACATCGGCCGCATTGCGCGCCGTGGCCACCGCCATGGCTGCCAGCCTGGCCGCCATGGCCGCCACGCCCGCGCTGGCCCAAACCGCCCCCGCCAGCGATAACGCCAGCGCCAGCGCCAGCGATAAAGCCGCCCCCGCTGTTGCCGACATCGTCGTGACCGCCCAGTTCCGTTCGCAAAAGCTGCAGGATACGCCGCTGGCCATCACCGCCATCACGGGGGCCAGCCTCGCCGCGCGCTCGGCCTCGCAAATTTCCGATGTGAGTGATGCGGCCCCCGGCGTGCTGGTCAAGCCCTCCTCGGCCTCCTTTGGCCCGGCGCTGACGGTCTTCATGCGCGGCGTGGGGCAAGGCGACAGCAGCTTTGCCATGGAGCCGGGCGTGTCGATGTATATCGACGATGTCTATTTCGGCTCGCTGTTTGGCGCCAATTTCGACCTTCTCGATCTTGATCGGGTCGAGATGCTGCGCGGGCCGCAGGGCACGCTGGCGGGCAAGAATTCGATCGGCGGGGCGATCAAGCTCTACACCCGCAAGCCCGACGGCCATGGCAGCAATTTCGCCGAGGTGACGTACGGCTCGCGCAATCTGGCCAGCTTTCGCGGCGGCGCCGACATCACGCTGGTGCCGGACAAGCTCTATGGCCGCATCTCGGGCGTGTTCACCCGGCAGGATGGCTATCTGACGCGCTATGACTATGGTTGCCTCTATCCCAACTCGGGCGTGCCGGCGGCGGGCACCGCGCAGAATTGCGTGCTGGGCCACGAGGGCGGCAAGAACTATGGCGGCGGCCGCCTGGCGCTGCGCTACACCCCCACCAGCAACCTGTCGGTCGATCTGGCGGGCACCGTCATCCGCGACACATCCGAAGTGGCGCCCACCGAACTGCTGGGGGTAACGGCCACCTCGGCCACCTATTTTGCGCCCTATAACCCGTCGCTTTTCGTGGTGCCCTCGGGCGCGAACTACAATTACGCCACCTATAGCGTGCCCAGCTTTACCGACCCTGCCGCCTATAACGGCAAGACCGGCGCGGGCACGCATCCGGCCACCTCGGTGCCCGACCACAACGATCTGTTGCAAACCGCCTATACCGGAACGGTGAACTGGACCATCGCCGACAGCCTCTCGCTCACCTCGATCACCGGCTATTCGCACACGCGCGTCAGCTATGGCATCGATGGCGACGCCAGCCCCGCCGTGACGCAAAACGCGCTGTATCAGGCGCTGAGCAATCAGGTGAGCCAGGAGTTGCGGCTGAACGGGCGCGCTTTCGGGCGCTTCCTCGACTGGACGGTGGGCGGCTACTACTACCACGCGCACAATAATTTCTCGGGGTCGAACATCCTTTATCCCGGCAAGGCGTTCGAGAACCTGAATGCCCCCGATGACGATGTCATCTCGCAGAACAAGAGCGTTTTCGCGCAACTGATCGCCCACCCCAGCGAGCGCCTGACCCTGACTGGCGGGCTGCGTTATACCGATGACAGCAAGGTCTACACCTATCGCCGCTACAACCCCTTCCTGCCCGGCGTGCCCACCTTCACCGCCTCGGGCGTGCTGACAGGGGTGGTCAGCAACTATCACGCCGACAAGGTCGATTACCGGGCCAACCTGCAATATCGCTGGAACGACAATGTGATGACCTATGCGCAGGTTGCCACCGGTTTCCGCGGCGGCGGCACCAACCCGCGCCCCTATGTGCCCGAACAGGCCGTGCCCTTCTCGCCCGAAACGATCACCGCCTTCGAGCTGGGCATCAAGACCGACCTGTTCGACCGGCGGCTGCGGCTGAACGCCTCGCTGTTCCGCAACGATTATTCGAACATCATCTTCACCAACACCGCGCCCACCGCCAACAGCGCGCTCAACGCCACGCCCACCAATGTCGGCACCGCCCATTACGAAGGCGTCGAGGTCGAGATGACCGCAAGGCCGATCGCGGGCCTGACCATCGAGGGCAGCGCCAGCTATCTGCATTTCAAGCTGGACTCGATCTCGGCGGCAGGCGTCGTCATCCAGGGGGTGACGCTAAGCAGTCAGGCACCCTTCGCGCCCAAGTGGAAGGCCAATATCGGCGCGCAATACGCCATCCAGACCCGGCTCGGCACGGTGACTCCGCGCCTCGACTACACTTACCAGTCCTCCTATTTCACCGCCATCACCGACGATCCGCAGGGGCAGGTGGGCGCCTATGCGCTGGTCAACGCGCGCATCGGCTTTGACGCGCCGGGGCGGCAGTGGCACCTTGCGCTGGCAGTGCGCAACCTGCTCGACACGGTCTATTACAACAACAAATTCTACAATCTGGGCATGACCCTGGCCCAGCCGGCAGCGCCGCGCGAGGTTTCCGTGACGCTGCGGCGCGATTTCTGATCCGCCTTTTTGCTCCCCCGCCCCTTCCATAAAGGCCACAAGATGACCCGCATCACCCGCCGCACCCTTCTCCAATCCTCGGCCGCAGTTGCGGCGGGCGCTTTGCTGCCGGCCAGCGGCATGGCAGCAAAGCGCCGCCAGCCCAACATCGTCTTCATCATGGCCGACGACCTGGGCCATGCCGATGTGAGCTGCTATGGCCGGCGCGACTATCGCACCCCGGCCATCGACAGACTTGCCGAGCAAGGGCTGCGCTTCACGCAGGCCTATGCCAATTCGGCGGTGTGTTCGGCCACCCGCACGGCCATCATCACCGGGCGCTACCAGAACCGCCTGCCCATCGGGCTGGAAGAGCCACTGGGCATGCGCCCGGTCGGCCTGCCGCCTTCGCACCCCACCTTGCCCTCGCTGCTGCGCAAGGCCGGCTATGGCACGGCGTTGATAGGCAAATGGCACCTGGGCGCGCTGCCCAACTATGGCCCGCAGCAAAGCGGCTATGACCACTTCTGGGGCTTTCGCGGGGGCGGGCTGGATTACTTCACGCACAAGGTCTTTGGCCGGGCCGACCTGTGGGACGATGCGCGCGAGATCCAGGAACCGGGCTATCTGACCGACCTGCTGGGGCAAAAGGCGCGCGAGGTGATCACCGGCTATGCCGGGCAAGGCAAGCCGTTCTTCCTCTCGCTGCATTTCAACGCGCCGCACTGGCCATGGGAAGGCCCGCAGGACGAGGCCGAGGCCCGGCGCCTCGACACCAGCGGCAAGCCCATGGCGATGTTCGACTATGATGGCGGCACCGCGCGCACCTATGCGCAAATGGTCACCCGCATGGACGAGCAGATCGGCCGCGTGATGGACACCATCGAGCGGCTGGGGCTGGCGCAGGACACGATCGTCATCTTCACCAGCGACAATGGTGGCGAGCGTTTTTCCGACAACTGGCCGTTTACCGGGCACAAGACCGAATTGCTCGAAGGGGGCCTGCGCATTCCGGCCATCGTGCGCTGGCCCGGCGTGGTGGCGCCCGGCGGGGTCAGCGATCAGGCGATGATCTCGATGGACTGGCTGCCAACGCTGCTGGCGGCCGCCGGCACCGCGCCCGACCCGGCCTTCCCCAGCGATGGCATCGATCTGGGGCCATTCCTGCGCGCACCGGCCCGCGCGCAAGAGCGCACCTTGTGCTGGCGCTACCTCAATCTCAATCAGGAGGCGTGTCGCAAGGGCGACTTCAAATATCTCAAGATCCTCGAGAATACCTTCCTTTTCAACATCGTCGAGGACCCGCTCGAGCGCGCCAACCTGAAGGAGCGCATGCCCGAGAAATATGCCGAACTGCACGCCGCCTGGCAGGCATGGAACGGGCAGATGCTGCCGCTCGACTATGACGCCTCGACCGATGGCTTTACCGGCGCGGTCATGGCCGACCATTTCGGCATCACGCAAAACCACACTTTCACCAAGCCCTGACAGCGCGGTGGCGGCCCTGCAAGGGGCAATGGCCACCGCATTCATGACTGGCATTCATTGAGCCATGCCGGGCCGGGCCACTAACGCAGCCCGCCCGGCCCGGCTATCAGGCACGGCATAAGGCAGCCCTTTCACGCTCTGCTGCCTGCCGGAGAAAGCTCATCATGCCATTTTCGCGAACGGGCCTGCCCTGGGGGCAGCGGCCGCCTGTCGCCATGTGCGCTGCCCTGACCATCGTGGCGGCGCTGGGTGCCTGCGGGCACGACGCACCCAAGGCTCCCGCCGCCCAGCGCGTCGAGGTTGCCCATCCGCTCGAACGCCGCATCGTTGACTGGGACGATTACGTTGGCCGCTTCGAGGCGGTGCAGGACGCGCAGATCCGCCCGCGCGTTTCGGGCCAGATCCTGCGCGTCATGCTGCAGCCGGGCCAGCATGTGCGCCAGGGCCAGCCCCTTTTCGAGATCGACCCGCGCCCCTATCGCGCTGCCCTCGCCCAGGCTCAGGCCGAGGTCGCGCGGGCCGATGCCGTGCTGCTCAACGCCCGGCAGGAGCGGCTGCGCGCGGCCCAGCTGGTCACCTCGCAGGCCATCAGCCGCGAGGAGCTGGAGCAGAAGCAGGCCAGCGAGCGCACCGCCATTGCCGGCCTTGCCGCCGCCCGCGCTGCCGAGCGCACCCGCGCGCTCGACGTGGAATTCACGCTGGTGCGCGCGCCCATCTCGGGCCTCATCTCGGACAAGCAGGTCTCGATCGGCGATTACGTCAGCGCCGGGCAGACGCCGCTCACCCGCGTGGTCAGCCTCGACCCTATCCGCTTCACCTTCGACGGGGCCGAAAGCCTTTACCTCAAATACATGCGCGAAGCAGCCAACGGCGGGCGCCCCTCGTCGCGCACCTCGCCCAACCCCATCGACATCCAGCTGGCCGACGACAAGGGCTACAGCCTGCATGGGCGCATGGACTTCGTCGACAACGCCATCGACACCACATCGGGCACCATTCGCGCCCATGCGCTGGTGCCCAATCCGGGCGGGCGGCTGGTGCCGGGCCTGTTCGGGCGGGCGCGGCTGGTGGGGTCGGCCACCTATCCGGCGCTGCTGCTGCCCGATGCGGCCATCGTGACCGACCAAACGCGGCAATATGTGTTCGTGGTGGGCAGCGACGGCAAGGCGGCCATCCGCAACGTGACCACAGGGCCGATGATCGAGGGCCTGCGCGTGGTGCGCCAGGGCCTGACCGCGCGCGACAAGGTGGTGATCGAAGGGATCACCCGCCTGCAGGCCGGCGCGGCGCTATCGGCCCACCCCGGCCACATCGAGGCCCGCCCCGACGCGCAAGGCCCGGTTTCGGCCCCCGCGCAGGCGCCCGCCCCGCAGCAAGCCACCACCCCGCGGCAAGCCAGCAGGTAACCCTATATGAAATTCCCCCATTTCTTCATCCGCCGCCCCATTTTCGCGGCGGTGCTTTCGGTGCTGGTGGTGCTGGTGGGACTGATCGCCTACCCGTTCCTGCCGGTCGCCCAATATCCCGAGATCGCCCCGCCAACGGTGGTGGTCAACGCCACCTATCCCGGCTCGACCGCCGAAACGCTGATGCAGACCGTGGCCGAACCGCTCGAAGAGCAGATCAACGGCGTCGAGAACATGCTCTATATGTCCTCCTCCTCGAGCGGCGATGGCAATCTGCAGATCACCATCAGCTTCAAGCCGGGCACCAATGTCGATCAGGCACAGGTGCTGGTACAGAACCGCGTGGCCACAGCCGAGCCGCATCTGCCCGATCAGGTTCGCCAGATTGGCGTAACGGTCAAGAAAAGCTCGCCCGACCTGCTGATGGCCGTGGTGCTCACCTCGCCCGATCATTCGCTGGGCCAGCAATATCTGTCGAACTACGCCACCTCGCAGGTGGTCGACCGCCTCAGCCGCATCGACGGCGTGGCGGGCGTGCGCCTGTATGGCGCGCGCGACTATGACATGCGCCTGTGGATCGACCCCGACCGAGCCGGCGCGCTCAACCTGACCAGCGACGAGATCGTGGCGGCGGTGCGCGCGCAGAACACGCAGGTGTCGGCCGGCACGCTGGGGCAGCCGCCCCACCCGCATGGCACGGGCGCCTATCAGCTCAACATCGCCACGCAAGGGCGCCTCGCCTCGCCCGAGGAGTTCGGCCAGATCGTCATCAAGCGGCTGGGCGAAGGGCGCGTCATCCGCCTGCACGATGTCGCCCGCATCGAGATGGGCGCGCAGGACTATGGCATCAACGCCTATCGCAGCGGCAACCCCATCATCAACATGGCCATCGACCAGACGCCCGGCTCGAACGCGCTGGCCACGGCCGAGGCGGTGCGCGCGCAGATGAAAGTCATCGCCAAGGGGTTCCCGCCGGGCATGAGCTATGAGGTGCCCTATGACCCCACCGAATACATCGCCGCCTCGATCGAGGAGGTGAAGCACACGCTGTTCGAGGCGATCGTGCTGGTGGCGCTGGTGGTGCTGGTGTTCCTGCAAAGCTGGCGCGCCTCGATCATCCCGATCATCGCCATTCCGGTCTCGCTGGTGGGCACTTTTGCGGTGCTGGCCGCCTTTGGCTACAGTTTGAACAACCTGTCGCTGTTCGGCCTCGTGCTGGCCATCGGCATCGTGGTCGACGATGCCATCGTCGTGGTCGAGAACATCGAGCGCCTGATGGCGCAGGGCCTGAACGCGCGCGATGCCGCCCATGAAACCATGGACGAGGTCTCGGGCGCGCTCATCGCCATCGCGCTGGTGCTGATCGGCGTGTTTTTGCCCACAACGTTCATTCCGGGCATTTCGGGGCAGTTCTTCAAGCAGTTCGCGCTCACCATCATCAGCGCCACAGCCATCTCGGCCTTTGTCTCGCTCACGCTCTCGCCGGCCATGGCCAGCCTTATCCTGCGCCCGCACACCCATGCCGAGCCCGCGCCGGGCTGGCGTGGCCTGCCCGCGCGGGCGGCGCGCCGGTTCAACACCGGCTTCGATGCGCTGGCCGATCGCTATGGCCGCTATACCGCGCGCGCGGTGCGCATGCTGGCCATGGTGGCGGTGTGCTATGCCGGCCTTATCGGCCTTGCCGGATGGCGCTTTGCGCAAACGCCCACAGGCTTCATCCCCGCGCAGGATCAGGGCTATGTCATCGGCATCGTCCAGCTGCCCGCCGGCGCCTCGCTCGAACGCACCAACGCCGTGCTGCGCCAGGTCGAGGATGTGGTGCTGAAAGACCCCGCGGTCGAGGGCACGCTCTCGTTTGCGGGCATGAATGCCGTCACGCAGACCAATTCGCCCAGCAACGCGGCCATGTACACGGTGCTCAAGCCCAAGGGCACGCGCGCCTCGTCCGATGAGGTGATCGCAAGGCTGCGCAAGGCGCTGGCAGGCGTCACGGGCGGCAATGTGCTGGTCATCGCGCCGCCGCCGGTGCGCGGCATCGGCAATGCCGGCGGCTTCAAGATGATGGTCGAGGACCACAATGGCGGCTCGCTGCGCGATCTGGAACAGGTCACGCAGGCCATGATCAAGCGCGCCGCCGCAGACCCTGCCATCGCCGCGCCCTTCACCCTGTTCGACACGCACACCCCGCGCCTGTACGCCGACATCGACCGGCAAAAGGCCGAGCAATATGGCGTGCCGGTCGAGAATGTGTTCGCAACGCTGGGCACCTATCTGGGCTCGACCTACATCAACGACTTCAACTTTCTGGGCCGCACCTATCGCGTGACGGCGCAGGCCGACTTCCCCTATCGCGACGCGCAGGCCGATGTGGCGCGGCTGCGCACAAGGTCGGATGCGGGGCGCATGGTGCCGCTGGCCGCCGTCATGTCGCTGCGCGGCGACAGCGGGCCGGACCGGGTGGTGCGCTACAACATGTACCCCTCGGCCGAGGTGCAGGGCGCGGCCGCTCCGGGCCATTCCAGCGGTCAGGCGCTGGCCGCCATGGAGCGCATCGCGGGCGACACGCTGCCGCCCGGCTATGCCTTTGAATGGACCGAACTGGCCTATCAGCAGCAGCAGGCGGGCAATACCGGCATCATCGCCTTTGGCCTGGCCGTGGTGGTAGTGTTCCTGCTGCTGGCCGCGCTTTACGAAAGCCTGGTGCTGCCGCTGGCGGTCATCCTCATCGTGCCGATGTGCCTGCTGGCGGCCATTCTGGGCGTCAACATGATGGGACTGGACAACAACATCCTCACGCAAGTGGGGCTGGTGGTGCTGGTTGGCCTTGCGGCGAAGAACGCGATCCTGATCGTGGAATTTGCCAAGCACAACGAGGACAACGGCATGGAACGGCGCGAGGCGGCGCGCATGGCCTCCTCGCTGCGGTTGCGGCCTATCGTGATGACCTCGATCGCCTTCATCCTGGGCACGCTGCCGCTGGTGGTGGGCAACGGGCCGGGGTCGGAAATGCGGCAGGCGCTGGGCGTGGCGGTGTTCTTCGGCATGATCGGGGTCACGCTGTTCGGCCTGCTGTTCACGCCGTCCTTCTACGTCATGTCGCGCAATCTGGGCGACCGCATCGCCGCGCGCGTGGCCCGCTGGCGCCAGCGCAAGGCCACTCCTGCTGCCCATATCCCTCATGCCGAGGAGACTGCCCGATGAACCGCATGCCAACACTTGCCGCCCTGCTGGCCGTGCCCCTCCTGCTGGCCGGATGCGCGGTGGGGCCGGATTATCACCGGCCCGCCCTGCCTGCCGCCGCGCTGGCCGAGGCGCACGCCCCGGCCCCCGCCCCCCTGCCCGACCGCTGGTGGCAGCTTTATGCCGATGCCGACATCGACCGGCTGGTGGCAAAGGCGCTGTCGCACAACGCCGACCTGCGCATGGCCGCCGCCAACCTGCAAAAGGCGCGCGGCCTGCTGGGAGAGGCGCGGGCGGCCACCCTGCCCGACGCCAATGCCACGGCCAGCTATCGGCGCCAGCGCGCGCAATATCTGACCGC
>DATMUT010000671.1:0-2541 GCA_035563755.1 Novosphingobium sp. | reverse complement strand
CTTCCGTGTGTCGCGCCAGGCGGCTCAGCCCGCCGCCGAGCCGCAACCGCGCATGGAAAGCCGCGCCGAGGCCCGCCCCGAACCCCGTAGCGACCCAAAGCCGGCCCGCGCCGCTGCCAGCGATGCCGCCGGCAAGGCGCGCATGGCCGGTTTCACCGCGCTGCAGGCCAACGATCTGGAGGGGGCCGAGCGCCAGTTCCAGTTCGCCCTCTCGCGCAACCGCAACGATGCCGATGCGCAGGGCGGCATGGGCCTCGTTGCGTTGAAGAAGGGCGACTTTGCCGCAGCGCGTCTGGCGCTCGAGGCGGCCTCGCGCTTGGGCGATGCGACCAAGTGGACCGAGGCGCTGGGCGCCGCGCGCTATTTTGCCGGGCTGGAAACCGCCCAGGCGCTGGTCGCCAAGGGCCAGCTCGATCAGGCCCGGCAGGCCGCCGAAGGTCTGATGCGTTCCGGCTACAAGGACACCGCGACCGCGGCCGAGCTGCTGGCCGACATTTATGAGCGGCAGGGCCGCTTTGCCGACGCTGCCGACCTGTACCGTCAGGCCGGCGAGGGCGGTTCGGTGAACGAGAGCCGCCTGCAGAGCCGCGCCTCGCGCGGGCGGGCGATGGCCGCGATCGAGCGGGGCGACGACATCGCCGCCGAGCAGGAGTTCCAGCAGGGGCTGATGCTCGACCAGTCGGACCCGTGGATCCGCTTTGAATTTGCGCGCTTCATGCTGCGGCGCGGGCGCCTGCCCGAAACCGAATCGCTGCTGGCCTCGCTCTCGGCCTCGGCCGACCCGGATGCGATCTATGCCGCCGCGATGCTCGATTCCGAGATGAACCGCGCGCAGGCCGCCGAAAGGCTGATGGCGCGCATTCCCGACAGCTATCGTACCGCACCGATGCGCAATTTCGCCATCGGCCTCAAGATCGACAGCGCCATTTCGCGCGCGCGCACCATTGCCGCAGGCGGCCAGCGCGGCGATGCGGTGGCAACGCTCAAGCAACTGGCGGCTACGCGCGGGCTGGCGGCGGGCAAGCTGGCGGCCATTGCCGATGCGCTGTACGACATGGGCGACAGCGTGGGCGCGGGCGCTCTGGCCATGCAGGCGCTGCAGGGCACCATCACCGACATGGGCAGCTACGAGGCGATCGTGCGCGTGGCGGCCCGCACCGGCCGCGACGATCTGGCCCGCACTGCCATGCAGCGCGCCACGCAGCTGGCCGGCAACTCGCCCGACGGGCAAAAGGCGCTGGCCCGCATGACGGCCGGCACCGCCGTGATCCAGGCCGACCGCATGCGCCTTGCCGGGCAGTATGCCTCGGCGTTTGACGTGCTGCAGGGCGCATGGGGCGCCGCGCCCGACAATACCGACGTGCTGGGGGCGCTGGCGCGGCTGTATCAATCGGGCCGCATGTGGCCGCGCGCGGCGCAGACGTTCCAGCTTATTCTGGCGCGTGACGCGCGTAACCGCGATGCGCTCTCGGGGCTGATGGAGGCTGCGCAGGCCGCAGGCGACAAGTCGCTTTCGCAGGATGCCGAAACCCGCCTGCTGCGCACCTATCCCGACAATTACGAAAGCTGGCTGGCAGCGGCCCGCACCGAGCAACTGCGCGGCAACACCGGGCAGGCCACCAAATATTTCAAGCAGGCCCGCGACATGTACACGCAGGCCCAGAGCCGCCCGGCGCCCTCTGGCGGCGGTTTTGGCGGCAATCCCTTTGCCAACCAGCCCATGACGGCATCGGCCAATCCGTTCCGCAATGTCGCGCCCGCAGCGCAGGCCCCTGCGCCAGCGCCGGTCAATCCCTTTGCGCTGGGCAGTGGTACGCGCCTGCCCACGCCTGCCGCCGTTCAGCCCATGAGCGCGCCGGCCGGCATGGGTGGCGCCGGCTTTGGCGATCAGGGCGCTTTGCCGGCCGCCTTGCAGCCGGCCGCTTGGCAGGGTGATGCGGCGTCGGCCAATGCGGCCTATCAGCCGGCGGTCTGGCAGGCCCCTGCCGTGCCAGCTGCGGGCGGGTATCAGACGGCGGCTTATCAGGCCCCTGCGGCGCAGGCAGCCAGCGGCTATCAGACCGCAGCCTATCAGCCGCAGGCGCAGCAGCCTGCCGTTGCCTACCAGGCGGCCTATCAGGGGCAGGATGGGCAGCAGGCCTCGGCCTACCCGTCCGGCAGCTATCAGACGACGCCCTACCAGCCGGGCTCCTATCAAAACACGCCGTATCAGGGCGGCACCTATCAGGGCAATGCCGCGCCGCAGATGGCCGCCGCCTTTCCGCCGATGAGCGGCAGCAGCGACGCTGGTCTGCCGGTGGCGACCTCGTCCGACCCGGTGCTGGCCGGTATCGAGCGCGACATCGCCTCGATGCAGCAGAACAACGGCCCGCGCGGCGAGGTGGGCACTTCATACCGCCAGCGCGCCGGCGAAACGGGCCTGAGCGCGATGGGCGAGATGAAGGCCAGCGCCCAGCTCTCGACCGGGGTGGGCCGCGGCCGCATCTATGCCAAGGCCGAAATGGTGACGATTGACGCCGGCCGGCCCACAGGCTCGTCGCT
>DATMUT010000670.1:0-5126 GCA_035563755.1 Novosphingobium sp. | reverse complement strand
CGCCCTTGACGATGATGGTGCGCGCCGTCTCGGCATCGACTCTGACGGCCACCGTGACCGAGCGGTCGGGCCGGGTGGCAAGGCCGGCGGGTGTGAAGCGGAACAGCGAGGAGCGGCCGGCGGCCGGCGTTGCCATGGCGCGGGCCAGTCGCGGATCGACCCGGCCGGGGGCAAAGCTGCCCAGCCCCTGATTGGCGGCAAAGCCGGGCGGCGGCACGTCAAAGCGGGTCGAAAAAGCCAGAACCGCGCCGGGCAGGGCCAGCAGCCCCACGGTGCATGCCATGACGGCAGCCGGACCCATCGCCTGCCGGCGGGGCGGGCTTGCGTGGCGCCGGGTGGCGCGCGTGTGCCTGGGGGCTGAACTTGTTGCCATGCTCGACATGATTCGCACGTGGTCCGATCGTTATGCCGCTTTGCCGCCGCTGCCCGAAACGCGGGCCAGGCAGGCAGGGTTGCGGGCACGGACCACCCTTTCCCCTCCACTCATACTCCATCTGCCATGCCCGTGCCAAGCTGAACCGGGGATGGCTGTGGCCTGCCGCCCCGCAGGTGGTTCAGCACGCATTCAGCGCCCGCAACGCCGTGGCTGTATGGCTGCAGCCTTGCGCTAACTCCCCTTGTGGAGCCGGCGCGGGCAGCTATAGAGGCTGGCACGGTGCGTTCGTGGCGGGGTGCCGTTCCGGTATGGCCGGGTGTGGCATCCGGGCGCCTGGGTTGAAAAACAAGGCGCCGGGCAAAGGGTTTTGTATGAACACGGGATTTGCAAAGACGATGAATGCCAGCCGTAATCGCGCTCGGGGCCGGGCTGTGCGTGGCCTTGGGCTGGGTGCTGTGGCGCTGGCGGCGCTGGCTCTTGGCGGGTGCAGCGGCCATGGCGTGCACATCAAGAATCCGATCAAGCATCACCGCATCAAGCGGACCAGCATGGTGCTGCCGCCGTCCGACATGACGACGATTGGCGTTAACGCCTATTTGTGGCGCGCCAGCCTCGATGCGCTCTCGTTCATGCCGCTGGTGCAGGCCGACAGCAAGGGCGGGGTGATCGTGACCGACTGGTACGTGAACCCGCAGAACGCGGGCGAGCGGATGAAGATGACGATCACCATCCTCGACAAGGACCTGCGTTCGGACGCGCTGCGCGTGGCCGCCAGCCGCCAGGTGCTGCAGAACGGCACCTGGGCCGATGCCCCGGTCGAGGCGGCAACGGTGCAGAAGCTGGAAGAAGTGATCCTGACCAAGGCCCGCGAATTGCGCCGGGCCACCCTGATCAAGTAAGCTAAGGGTCTGCGGGGGGCGCGGCATGCAGGTCGTGCCCCCCGCCGCCCGGGGACCATATGAATGAGTGACCGTTTCGAACCCGGCGTCGCCGATCTGCGCTGGCAGCGCGTGTGGGACGACAAGCAGACGTTCCGCGCCGACGATGCCAGCCCCAAGCCGCGCAGCTATGTGCTCGAGATGTTTCCCTATCCTTCGGGGCGCATCCATATCGGCCATGTGCGCAACTACACGATGGGCGACGTGCTGGCGCGCTACAAGCGCATGCAGGGGTTCGAGGTGCTGCACCCGATGGGCTGGGACGCCTTTGGCATGCCGGCCGAGAATGCCGCCATGGAAAAGGGTGTGCACCCCGGCGGCTGGACCCGCGACAATATCGCCAACATGAAGGCGCAGTTGAAGCGCCTGGGTTTCGCGCTCGACTGGAGCCGCGAGCTGGCGACCTGCGAGCCGGATTACTATGGGCAGGAGCAGGCGCTGTTCCTCGACCTGTACGCCGGCGGGCTGGTTTACCGCAAGGAAAGCGCGGTCAACTGGGACCCGATCGACCACACCGTGCTCGCCAATGAGCAGGTGATCGACGGGCGTGGCTGGCGCAGTGGCGCGCTGGTCGAGAAGCGCAAGCTCAACCAGTGGTTCCTCAAGATCACCGACTTTGCCGACGAGCTGCTCGAAGGGCTGGATAGCCTCGAGCATTGGCCCGAGAAGGTGAAGCTGATGCAGGAGAACTGGATCGGCAAGTCGCAGGGCCTGCAGTTCAAGTTCGCCGGCGCAGGGTTTGAGGTCGAGGTCTATTCGACCCGGCCCGACACGCTGTTCGGCGCCAGCTTCGTGGCCATCGCCGCCGATCACCCGATCGCGCAGAAACTGGCCGCCGACAATGCCGCGGTGGCCGACTTTGTCGCGCTGTGCAAGCAGGGCGGCACGACCGCTGCCGAGCTGGAAACCGCCGAGAAGCTGGGTTACGACACGGGCCTGCGCGTGGCGCATCCGCTGGACGCCGCCTGGCAGCTGCCGGTCTATATCGCCAATTTTGTGCTGATGGATTACGGCACCGGCGCGGTCTTCGGCTGCCCGGCGCACGACCAGCGCGACATCGATTTCGCCCGCAAATACGGCCTGCCCGTGATCCGCGTGGTGGCCGATGGCGAGAACACCGAGGCCGTTTTTGCCGGCAACGAGGCCTATACCGGCCCCGGCGTGCTGGTGAACTCGCAGTTCCTGAATGGCATGGAAGTCGAGGCGGCCAAGGCGGCGGTGATTGCGCGCGCCGAGGCCGAGGGCTGGGGCGAGGGCAAGACCGTGTGGCGCCTGCGCGACTGGGGCGTTTCGCGCCAGCGCTATTGGGGCACGCCCATCCCCTTCATCCATTGCGAGGTGTGCGGCGTGGTGCCGGTGCCCAAGAAGCACCTGCCCGTGACCCTGCCCGAGGACGTCAGCTTTGATGTGCCGGGCAATCCGCTCGACCGCCATCCCACGTGGAAGCATGTCGACTGCCCGCAATGCGGCCATGCCGCGCGGCGCGAGACCGACACGCTCGACACTTTCGTCGACAGCTCGTGGTATTTCCTGCGTTTTGCCAGCCAGCCCGAGGATGCGCCTTTCAACGCCGCCGAAATCGCCCGCTGGCTGCCCGTGGGGCAGTACATTGGCGGCATCGAGCATGCGATTCTGCATTTGCTCTACGCGCGCTTCTGGACGCGCGCACTGGCCCGCATCGGCAAGATCGATGTGAAGGAGCCCTTCGCCAGCCTGTTCACGCAAGGCATGGTCACACACGAGACCTACAGCCGGATCGACGCCAGCAATGGCCAGCCGATCTGGTATGCGCCCGGCGACGTGGCGCGCGATGGCAATGGCGCCACGCTGATCGCGGATGGCGGGCCGGTCGAGATCGGCCGCGTCATCAAGATGTCGAAGTCGAAGAAGAACGTGGTCGACCCCGACGAGATCGTTGCCAAATACGGCGCCGACGCGATCCGCTGGTTCATGCTGTCGGACAGCCCGCCCGAGCGCGACCTGCCGTGGAGCGAGGCCGGCATCGAGGGTTGTGGCAAGTTCGTGCAGCGCCTGTGGCGTCTGTTCGCGCAATATGACGCGGCCGCCACCGGCGAGGACAAGGCGGTCGACCGCAAGGCGCACCAGACTGTCCACGCCATTGCGCAGGACATCGAATCGCTGGGCTTCAACAAGGCCGTGGCGCGCATTTACGAGCTGACCGGCGTGGTCGAGAAGGCTGCGCCCAGCGCCAGCCGTTCGGCCGCGATCCGCAGCCTGTTGCAGCTGATCGCGCCGATGATGCCGCATCTGGCCGAGGAGGCCTGGTCCACCATCGGCGAGGGTCTGGTGGCTGACGCTGCCTGGCCCGAGGTCGACCCTGCACTGCTGGTCGATGACGAGGTCACGATCGCCATTCAGGTGAAGGGCAAGCTGCGTGATACGGTGACCGTGGCCAAGGGCACCTCGAAAGAGGCGCTTGAAGCGATGGCGCTGGCGAGCGAGAAGGTGCAGCGCGCGCTCGAGGGGGCGCAGGTCAGAAAGGTGATCGTGGTGCCCGACCGGCTTGTGAATCTGGTGGCGTGATGGGCCGTTTGCGCGCCCTTGCCCTGGCGGTTCTGGCCGCGCCGGCGCTGTTGCTGGGCGGTTGCGGGCTGACGCCGCTCTATTCGGGCGGCACGGCAGGTGTCGCGCAGCGGGGGCTGTCGGGCATCATGGTGCCGGCCATCCCGGGGCAGAACGGCTGGTTGCTGCACAATGCGCTGGTCGATCAAATTCCCCAGCCTGCGCAAGGGAGCGCGCGCTATCGGCTGGATGTGAAGCTGGATGACCGGCTCGAGGGGCTTGGGCTGCTGTCGAACGACACGGTCGGACGCGAGCGGCGCACCTTGCGGGCGCGTTACCAGCTGGTCGATCTGACCAACGATGAGGTGGTGCTCGACGCTACGGCAGGTTCGGATGCCGGGCTTGACGTGGTGTCGTCGGAATATGCCACGGTGGCGGCCGAGCAGACCGCGCTCGAGAACCTGGTGCGTGTGGTTTCGACCAAGATTGTTACCAATCTGGCCGTGCAGATGCGCGCCATGGCCAAAGACAAACCCTGACGTGATGAAGGCCTCGTAAGGGACACCGCGCGATGAAGGCAACGCAAAAGGATTTCGCCGGCATCGCGCAGCGCTCTGCCGAGCGGATGCGCGTTTTCTTTCTGTGCGGGCCGGACGATGCCGGGGTGCAGGATGCGGCCCATCGCATCGCCAGCCTCTTGCCAGACCCCGGCGAGCGTATCGAGATGACCGGGGCCGAGTTGCGCCGCGATCCGGTGCGGCTGGGCGATGAGGCGCGCTCGACCTCGCTGTTTGGCGATTCGCGGCATATCTGGGTGCGGGCCAATGGCGATGAGGCCCATGATGCGGTCGAGATCCTGATTGGTGGCGATGTGCCGCCTTGCCCGGTCATCATTCAGGCAACATCGGCCACCGACAAGTCGCGCACAGCCAAGCTGCTGGAAAAGCGCGAGGATGCGCTGGTGGCCATGTTCTGGCCGCCCGATCTGCGATCGGTGGCAGGCTCGGTGCGGACGATGGCGGATGCGGCGGGCCTGCGCATGACTGGCGAGCTGGCCGAGCGCATCGCGCGCGCCTGTGGCCTCGACACGCGCCTGGCCCAGTCCGAGGTGACAAAGCTGGCGCTCTATCTCGACGCCTCGCCCGAGCGGCCGCGCGGTGTCGATGCGCAGGCCTTCGACACGATCGGCGCCGGCACCGAGGAGGATGGCTTCACCTCGCTGGTGAATGTGGTGCTGGGCGGGCGGGTGCAGATGCTGGCTCACGAATTGCGGCGCATGCGCGAGCAGG
>DATMUT010000669.1:0-15310 GCA_035563755.1 Novosphingobium sp. | reverse complement strand
GTCGACCTTGCCCGAGACACTGCGGCGCCATTCGCCCAGCGCCGCGCTCACCACCTTGGCGACAGGCAGGTCGGCGCCCTTGCCGCTGGCGCGCTCGTTCTGGAAGGCGTCGATGTCGCGCGCCTTCCAGAAATCGGCCTCATAGGCCTCGGTCTTGCGCTTGAGCGCGCCCACGCGCAGCGCGAACGAAATGATGATCGTCCAGCCCCACACGCTGGCCATAATCAGCGCGGCCAGCACGCATTTGACCACGATATCGGCATCCATGAACAGGCGTACCGGGTCGAGATGGGCAGGCGCGCCCGATCCGGAGGCGCCATTGGCAAGGGCGCCGGCAGCAAGCAATGTCAGGTCGGTCATCGGGGGCCTGTCGTGGTTGAAGGAGGTGTGGTGGCAGGGCAGGAAGAAGCAAGAAACCGGTCGAAGGCCGCCCGCCATGCGGCAGGCTGACGGCGGGGCCGGCCATCGGGTCCGACAAAGCCAACCCGAAGCCGTGCCTGCGCCAGAAGCACATCCTTCCTGAACGCAAGCTGCACCATCCGGCAACTGGCCGCGCCCAGCTCTTCGACCCGGCTGACAATCAGCACTTCATCGTCGAGGCGCGCGGGCGCTGCATAACGGATGTGCATCTCGGTCACGGCATAGGCGCCGCCGCCCGCCTCGTGCACCGCGCGCTGGTCGATGCCCAGCAAACGCAGCAGATCGGACCGGGCGCGCTCGAACCAGCGCAGGTAATTGGCATGATAAACCACGCCCGAAAGGTCGGTGTCCTCGAAATAGGCGCGGACCATGTAGAAATGCCGGTCGCCATCGACGCAGCCCGCAGGCGCGCCCGGCAACAGCTCCGGCAGGGTGACAGCTTCGCTCATGCAGCAGGGGTGTAGCCACAAGGATTCGTAGCCACAAGGGTTCGCCCGCCCACGAAGGACCAACCCTGCCAATGATACGCAATTTATAGTAGCGATTTACCTCAGGCGATCATTCGACCCAAAGCCTTGCCACCAAACAGGTGAACATGCAGATGCGGCACTTCTTGCCCGCCGCGATGGCCCACATTGGCCAGCAGGCGATAGCCGCTCTCGCCATCAGGCCCAACCAGGCCCAGTTCGCGCGCCACATGGCCCACGGCGCGAATGAAGCCACCAATCTCGGCGTCATCGGCGCGGGCCGAAAAATCGTCCCAGCTCACCCAGCGGCCCTTGGGGATGACCAGCACATGCACCGGCGCCTGCGGGGCAATGTCGTGGAACGCCAGCACGTTCTCGTCCTCATACACCTTCTTGCAGGGGATCTCGCCGCGCAGGATGCGCGCGAAGATATTGCCATCATCGTAAGGCTGGGTCGGGTCGATCGGCATGGTCGGTATCCTTGGGCAATGGGGCCTGGGCTCAGGCTCAGCGCAGGCGTTGCGCGCGGTCAGCGCGGGCGGGAAGCCTTTTCGGCGATGCCGGAAGTGCCCTCGCGACGGTCGAGTTCACCACACACCTCGGCAAGCGGAATGCCCTTGGCCCCCAGCAGCACGAACAGGTGGAACAGCAGGTCGGCGCTTTCCTTGACCAGCTCGGCGCGGTCGTCGGCCATCGCCGCGATCACCGCCTCGACCGCCTCCTCGCCCACTTTCTGGGCAATCTTGGCCGTGCCTTTGGCGTTCAGCCGGGCCACATAGCTGGTTTCAGGATCGCCCGCGCGGCGCTGGGCGATGGTCGCCTCGAGGCGGGCAAGCGTTTCCAGCGCTGCGCCGGAAACGGAAGCAGAAACGGGGGCGGTCGGATCGGGCTGGCTCGTCATGACGCCAGCGATGCACATGCCGACCGCTTGCGGTCAAGCGTCGTTTCGCCTGTAGGCGCGCACAATGTGCCGGCGCCGGGCCGGCTCGCGCATTGGCCCGGAGGGCTGGCTATCTGCCACAACGCGATTGCCGCGCCGGGCAGGCACGTCTGCGGCCCGTCCGTGGTGGCGCCCGATCAGCACGCCAGCAAGGCCCAGCACAGCCAGGCCCAGATCCGCCCCCGACATCAGCCCATGCGTGCCGTGGGCCAGCACCGGCTCGGCCAGCATGGCGCTCAGCAGCAAAGCCGCGCACAGGTTCAGGAACATCCGCATCGCGCACCTCGTGGCAGGCAGCAGGAGGCCGCCAGCAGACAAGGTTAACGCAAACCCTGTGCCACACCGGAAAAATAATTTAATTACAATGAAAAAAGGTTAACACACGCCATAAAGGCAAAGCGCTTTGTAAAAATATCCGACACAGCAATGCCTGAATGCCCCCTTCGCTGTCAGGCAGACCGACAGTGTGGCGCGTCAATCGCCGCGCGCGGGCAGGCCAGCAGCGCGCAAGGCGGCATGCGCCTCGGCAATGGTGTGTTTGCCAAAGTGGAAGATGCTGGCCGCCAGCACCGCACTGGCATGCCCATCAGTCACCCCGGCCACCAGATGGTCGAGATTGCCCACGCCGCCGCTGGCGATCACCGGAATGCTGGCGGCATCGGCAATCGCGCGGGTCAGCGCCAGATCATAGCCGTTTTGCGTGCCATCGCCGTCCATGCTGGTCACCAGCAGTTCGCCCGCGCCCATCCTGGCCAGCTTGGCCGCATGCTCCAGCGCGTCGATGCCGGTCGGGCGGCGGCCGCCATGGGTGAAAATCTCCCACCGGCCCGGCTCGACCTGGCGCGCGTCAACGCTGGCCACGATGCACTGGCTGCCGAATTTCTCGGCGATGTCGCTCACCACCTCGGGGCGCGAGACGGCGGCGCTGTTCACCGCCACCTTGTCGGCGCCGGCCAGCAGCAGGGCGCGCGCATCCTCGGCGCTGCGCACGCCGCCGCCAACCGTGAGCGGCATGAAGCACACCTCGGCCGTGCGGCGCACCACGTCGAGCAGCGTGCCGCGCCCCTCGTGGCTGGCGGAAATGTCGAGGAAGCACAGTTCGTCGGCCCCTGCCGCGTCATAGGCGCGGGCCTGCTCGACCGGATCGCCCGCGTCGCGCAGGTCGACGAAGTTCACGCCCTTGACCACGCGGCCATCGCGGACGTCGAGACAGGGGATCACGCGGATGCGAACAGTCATGGTTTCAGATCCTTCAAGTGATGACGCAGGGAGCACGCCCCCTGCACCCCATTTACGTCTTCCGGCGCAGGGTCGGCGCAAGCACAACCCTCACGGTTCATCGCCCTGCCGCGCGGTGATGGAACCGACGGCCCGGCCCGCATCGCGCCAATTCATCGGGAGTGCGAGGGGCTTGCCCCTCGCCTCGTCACCCTTCCTTGGCCGCCATGGCGATCGCGGCGGCCAGGTCCAGCTTGCCCTCGAACAGGGCGCGGCCGGTGATCACCCCCTCGATCCCCTCGTGCGCGTGGAGCGAGAGCATGCGGATATCGTCCAGCCCCTTGACCCCGCCGCTGGCGATGACCGGAATGTCAACGCGGCGCGCCAGATCGACCGTGGCGTCGATGTTGCAGCCCTTGAGCAGCCCGTCGCGCCCAATGTCGGTGAACAGCAGGCTGGCAACGCCGGCATCCTCGAAGCGGCGGGCCAGATCGACCACTGCCACGTCCGACACCTCGGCCCAGCCCTCGGTTGCCACGAAACCGTCGCGCGCGTCGACCGCCACGACGATGCCGCCGGGAAACTCTTTCGCCATGTCCTTGACGAATTCGGGGTCCTTCAGCGCGGCGGTGCCCATCACCACCCGCGAAACGCCCAGATCGAACCAGCCGGCCACCGCCTCGCGCGTGCGGATGCCGCCGCCCAGCTGCACATGGCCGGTAAAGGTCTTGAGAATCCCCTCGACCGCCTCGCGGTTCTCGGCCCGGCCGGCAAACGAGCCGTCCAGATCAACCACATGCAGGAACTGCGAACCGGCATCGGCAAAGATCTGCGCCTGAGCGGCCGGATTGTCGCCATACACGGTGGCGCGGGCCATATCGCCCTCGGCCAGGCGAACCACCTGTCCGCCCTTGAGGTCGATGGCGGGAAATACGATCAAGGCTTCCACTCCACAAAACGCGACAGCAATGCGAGGCCATAGGCCTGGCTCTTTTCGGGGTGGAACTGCACCCCCACGATATTGTCCTGCGCAACCGCTGCAACCAGCCCGCCGCCATGATCGGTCATGGCCGCGACATGCGCGCCATCAACCGGGGCAAAGTGGTAGGAATGCAGGAAATAGGCTTCGCCCGGCTCGATGAGCGGGGCATGGGGCGAGGCAACGACATCGTTCCACCCCATATGCGGCACCTTTACCGCCCGGTCGGTCCGCTCGATCAGGCGCACTTCGCCCGCGATCCAGCCAAGGCCGTCGGTGATGCCATGCTCGACCCCGCGCGTGGCCAGCAACTGCATGCCAACGCAAATGCCCAGAAACGGCGCCCCGCCCACGCGAACGCGCTCTTCCATCGCCGCGATCAGGCCGGGCATGGCGCGCAAACCCTCCGCACAGGAGCGGAAAGACCCCACGCCCGGCAGCACGATGCGATCGGCGCAGCGCACGACATCGGGGTCGGCGGTAATGGTCACGCCCTCGGCGCCGGCGGTGCGCAGCGCATTGGCCACCGATTGCAGGTTGCCCGCGCCATAGTCGATGAGGGCGAGCACCTCAGCCATTCAGGCTGCCCTCACCCAGCAGGCCCTTGGTGCTGGGGATCGCCCCGCCCTTGCGCGGGTCCAGCTCGACAGCGGTGCGCATGGCGCGGGCCAGGCCCTTGTATACGCCCTCGATGATGTGATGGTTGTTGCTGCCATACAGCAGCTCAATGTGCAGCGTTATGCCGGCGGCCTGCGCGAAGGACTGGAACCAGTGCTCGAACAGCTCGGTGTCCATCTCGCCAAGGCGGGTCTGGGTAAAGGGCACCTTCCACACCAGCCACGGCCGCCCCGAAATGTCGAGCGCGACGCGGGCCAGCGCCTCGTCCATGGGCGAGTAGACCTGCCCATAGCGGCCAATGCCCGCCTTGGTTCCCAGCGCCTGCGAGACGCACTGGCCAAGGGCGATGGCGCAATCCTCGACGGTGTGGTGCTGGTCAACATGCAGGTCGCCAACGATGCGGACCTTCATGTCGATGAGCGAATGGCGCGAGAACTGCTCGATCATGTGATCGAGGAAACCGATGCCGGTCGACACCTCGAAGGTGCCGGTGCCATCCAGGTTGACCTCGACTTCGATGTCGGTCTCGTGAGTCTTGCGGGCGATACGGGCTGTGCGCATGGGGATGCCCTATAGGCTTGCCTGCCATACGATCAATCCCCTCTTGACCGGGGCGGGGCCACACGCCACTTGGAAGGGATGAGTGACAATCTGCCCGACAGCCTGATCCCCTATGACGAAATCGTACAGGAAGCCCTGCGCGCCGTGGTTGGCCGCGTGTTAGGCCAGGTCGAGGCGTCGGGCGGGGAATTGCCCGGCAACCACCATTTCTACATCACCTTCAAGACCCACGCCCCCGGCGTCGACATTCCCCAGCACCTGAAAACCCGCTTCCCCGACGAGATGACGATCGTTTTGCAGAACAAGTTCTGGGAACTTGCGGTGGGGCCTGACCATTTCTCGGTCGGCCTTTCGTTCAACCAGATGCCGGCCAAGCTGGTCATTCCGTTTGCCGCGATTACCGCCTTTGTCGATCCGGCGGTGGATTTCGGTTTGCAGTTCCAGGCATCGGTGCCCGACCTCGAGCCGGAGCAGCATGACGAGGCCGAAAACGATTCGCCCGAGGCGCCGCGCGCCACGAGCGAGGATGGATCGAACGTCGTGACGGTCGATTTCGGCCGCAAGAAGTAGGAATACGCGCATGGCCGCCAGCACTCTGGGCAAAATCGCAAAGCAGGGCGGCGGCCGCCTGTTCGAGCGCGCCGTCGACAAGGTGGTGGTGAACGGCGCGCCCAAGGACGGGCATTTCCACTTCACCTTCCCGCGCAAGCTGGCCGGCATGGCGCTGCTGCGCGTGGCCACCGGCTCGGTGCCGGGCGCCATTGTGGTGGGCGGCGGCCTGCTGGCCAAATATCTGTACGACAAGAAAAAGGCGCACGAGGCCGAGGCGAAGGCCGTACAGCAGCCGGCCACCCCCGCCAAACAGCGCACTTGATTGCCGGCCACGGCTGCGCCACTAGCGCGCATGGCCGACGCAACCGACTCCACGATCAAACCGAACCCGCATGATGACCGCCTGCACCGGCGCGGGCTGATGTTCATCCTGTCCAGCCCCTCGGGCGCGGGCAAGACGACCATCGCGCACCGCCTGCTGGCCGATGACGAGGAGATCGCCTCGTCGGTGTCGGCAACGACGCGCACCATGCGCCCGGGCGAGGTCGACGGGCGCGACTACCATTTCGTCTCGCAGGAAAAATTCGACGAAATGGTGGAAGCCAACGAATTTTTCGAATGGGCGACAGTTTTCGGCCACTCCTATGGCACGCCCAAGGCGCAGATCCGCGCTGGCCTCAAGGAAGGGCGCGACTATCTGTTCGACATCGACTGGCAGGGCACGCAGCAGCTCAGCCAGAAGGCGGGCACCGATGTGGTGCGCGTGTTCATCCTGCCGCCCAGCCTCGAGGAACTGAACCGCCGCCTGACCGGCCGCGGCACCGATTCGCCCGAGGTGATCGCCGCCCGCATGGCCCGCGCCCAGGCCGAGATCACCCACTGGGACGCCTATGACTATGTGGTCGTGAACGACGACATCGACACGTGCTTTGCCGAGGTGCGCCAGATCCTGCAGGCCGAGCGCATGAAGCGCGTGCGCCAGACGGGCCTCATCCCCTTCGTGCGCGAATTGCTGCGCCCGCAGGGCTGAGCCGCGCCCGAAGCGCCACGCGCGTTTCGCACAGCAAAGGCACACCTGCCCATAAAAGCGGGACAGGGCGCGCGGACAATCACTTAACCGTTGCAATTTTGTAAGCAATACTTACGAAACGCGACAACAGCGCTCCGGTTGCACACCTGCCAGCCACAGGCTAGGCAGGGCGCCGCCATTGGGAGAGGAAGCGCCCTGTGTTGAGTACCCTGTTCGATATCGCCTTTTATCTGATCGGCATCCTTCGCGGGATTGTCATCATCCAGTTCGTGATGAGCCTGCTGATCAGCTTCAACGTGATCAACATGCGCAACGATTTCGTTGCCGGCATCTGGCGGGCGATCAACGTGCTGCTTGAACCTTTCTATGGTCCGTTGCGCCGCATCCTGCCCGACACGCGCCCCATCGACTTCACGCCGTTGGCGTTTCTCGTGTTGCTCAGCATCGCCAGTATCATTCTCGAACATTTGGCAAGGTCGGTAATATGACGGAAACTGAAGACAAGATCATCGACGGCAAGCAGTTTGCCGCGGGCCTTCGCGCGCGCATCGCCGTGCAGGCCGCCGCTTTCGAGGCCAAGGCCGGGCGCAAGGCGGGCCTTGCCGTGGTGCTGGTGGGCGAAGACCCGGCCAGCCAGGTCTATGTGGCCAGCAAGGCCAAGCAGACCGTGGAATGCGGCATGGAAAGCTTCGAGCACAAGCTGCCCGCCGACACCGCGCAGGACACGCTGATCGCGCTGATCGACCAACTCAACGCCGATGGCGCGGTCGATGGCATTCTGGTCCAGTTGCCCCTGCCCAAGCACCTTGACGAGCAGGCTGTGGTCGAGCGCATCAGCCCCGACAAGGATGTCGATGGCCTGACGCCCATCAGCACCGGCCGCCTGGCGCTGGGCCTGCCGGGTCTGGTGCCTTGCACGCCGCTGGGCAGCCTGATGCTGCTGAAAGACCGCCTGGGCAACCTTTCGGGCAAGGATGCGGTGGTGATCGGCCGCTCGATCCTGGTGGGCAAGCCGATGGCCCAGCTGCTGCTGGCCGAGAATTGCACCGTGACCGTCGCGCACAGCCGCACCGCCAACCTTGAGGAGGTCGTGCGCCGCGCCGACATCGTGGTGGCCGCTGTTGGTCGCCCCGAAATGGTCAAGGGCGACTGGATCAAGCCGGGCGCCACGGTGATCGACGTTGGCATCAACCGCCTGCCGCCTGCCGAGGGCAAGACCAAGGGCCGCATCGTGGGCGATGTGGACTATGCATCGGCGGTTCAGGTGGCCGGCGCCATCACGCCTGTGCCGGGCGGCGTTGGCCCCATGACCATCGCTGTGCTGCTGCGCAACGCGCTGGTGGCCGCGCACCGCAACGCCGGCGTCACGATCGAGGACGACATCTGATGACCCCTGCCGCCCGGTTCCTGATGGCCTGCGCCGCTGTTGCCCTTGCCCTGCCGGCGGGGGTGGCTGTGGCCCGGCCAAAGGGGCCGCCGGGCGGCACCTATGGCGACCCGGCCGACCTCATCGCCACCGAGATCGCCTTTGCCCGCATCGCCAGCGAGAAAGGCTTTGCCGCAGCGGTCAAGGCCAAGGCGGCGCCCGACGCGCAGTTCATCGGTCCCGAGGGCGAGGTGCGCGCCGGCAGCTTTGACAAGGCGCAGGCCATTCCCCGCGGCTTTGCGCACCGCGTCATCCGGCAGGTGTGGGCCAGTTGCGATGGCACCTATGCGCTGACTCGCGGCACCTATGACGAGGCCGATGTGGGCAAACCCGCCCTTGCCTATGCCAGCCTGTGGCAGCGCCAGAAGAAGGGCGACTACCGCCTGGTGCTCGATATCGCGCGGCCCGGCACGGCGCTGCTGGCGGGCGACGAAAAGCCGGTCGATTTCGTGGAAGGCGTGGTGGCCGATTGCCCGCGCCGTGGCACTGCCCCGCCGCCGGCCGAGACGCCGGACGACCCGCACGCCCTGCACGACTACACGCATGGGCAGTCGCGCGATCACACCCTGTCCTGGGAAGTCGGGAACGGGGCGCTTACCGTCTCGATCCAGCGCGAGGGCAAGCCGCAGGTGGTTCTGGGCGCGCGATAAGGCGCCCGCCCTTCCCCCCACGCGCCGCTGCGGCTAGGATGCCGCCCATGCTCGAACTTTTCGTCTCGACCTTTGCCACACTGTTCGTGGTGATCGACCCTGTGGGCTGCGCGCCGATCTTTGCCGGTTTGACTCAGGGCCACACCCCGCGCAGCGCCAGCACCGTGGCCATCCGCGCCAGCCTGATCGCCACGCTGGTGCTTTTCGCCTTTGCACTGTTCGGCAAGGCGCTGCTGGGCGCGCTGCATATCGAGCTGAACGCCTTTCGCATCGCGGGCGGGATCATGCTGTTCCTGATCGCGCTGGAAATGGTGTTCGAAAAGCGCACCCAGCGCCGCGAGGACCGCGCCGACAAGGTCAAACACACGCCCGACCCGCAGGAGGACGTGAGCGTCTTTCCGATGGCGATGCCGATGATCGCCGGGCCGGGGTCGATCGCCACGGTCATGCTGATGACCGGGCAGGCGCATGGCCTTACGCCCATGCTGGTGGTGCTGGCCGCGCTGGCGGGCGTACTGGCGCTGACGGCGCTGGCGCTGCTGACCGCGCGGCCGCTGATGGCGCTGCTGGGCAGCCGGGTCGAGGCGGTCATCACCCGCGTGCTGGGCGTGCTGCTGGCCGCGCTGGCGGTGCAATATGTGATCGACGGGGTGCGCGGGGTGATCGGCCTGTAATACCCCCCCGCCCCGCCTCCGCGCCCGCCCGGTGCCTATTTTGGCCGGCGCTGGGCAATCACCGCCAGCTCGTTAGTGGCCGTGGGGTTGCCCGGATCGATCTCGAGCGAGGTGCGATAGGCCTTCTCGGCGCCGTCCAGATCGCCTTTGTCGATCAGCAGATAGCCGATGCCGCGCAGCGCCACCGCCTTGCGCCGCTTGACCAGGTCGGGCGTGGGGGCCAGATCGGCCGTATCGCGTGCGCGCTCATACATGCCCATCGCCTTGGTCGCCTGCCCGCTGCGCTGATAGGCAAAGCCCAATTCCGAGAGATATTGCGAGTTCTGCGGCGCCAGATCGGTCAGCTTTTCCATCAAGGCCATCCCCTTGTCGAAATGCCCCATCTCGCTTTGCGCATAGGCCGAAATGTACAGCACATGGCAGGCCGAGGGCAGCAGCACCTTGGCGCGGGTCTTGGCCGCCGCGCCCAGCAGGGTGTAGCTGATCGCCTCGGTCATGCTGACAGCGCAATAGACGAGGCCGTTCTTGCGGTCTTCGGCCACGCGGCGGTCCACCTCGGCGCGGGGGCCTGCCAGCATGTCATAGGCTTCTTGTGGCTTATGCTGCAAAAGCAGCTGCATGGCGGCTCTGGCCGGCGCGTCCAGCGGATCGGGTTGAGCCTTTTGCCCCTGCCCCGCAGGCGCGGCATGCTCGTGATTCGCCGGGCTGTTTGCGGATTGCGCCTGGTCCTGCGCCATGGCCGGCACGGCCATTTGCGCCATGCCCAACATGCTCAGGGCCGCCAAGGCGCCCCTTTTCCGGTTGATCGCCTTCATTGTCGCCCCCGTTACGCGGGCGCTCGCATGCGGCCCGCATAGCCCAACCTATCGGCGGGGCCATGCGCTGGCCAGAGGCTTTTCCATCCGAATCAGAAATTTGCAGGAGCCGTCTTACCCCTTGCGGATGAGCGTGCCCGCCCCGCGCGAGGTGAAGAATTCGAGCAGCATGGCATGGGGCACCCGCCCATCCAGCACCACCGCCGCCTCGCAGCCGGCCTCGACCGCCAGCGTGCAGGTTTCCAGCTTGGGGATCATGCCGCCGCTGATCGTGCCATCCTGCGCCAGCACCTCGATGTCGGCCGGGGTCAGATCGGTCAGCAGCGTCTTGTTCTTGTCGAGCACGCCCGGCACGTCGGTCAGCAGGAACAGGCGGGCAGCGCCCAGCGCCGCGGCAATGCTGCCGGCCATGGTGTCGGCGTTTATGTTGTACGTCTCGCCATCATGGCCAACGGCGATGGGCGCGATGACGGGGATAAGCCCGGCGCGCGAAATGGTCTCGAGCATGGCCGTGTCGATGCGCTCGGGCTCGCCCACATAGCCCAGGTCGACCACGATCGCCTCGCCGCTCTCGGGGTCGGGCACGGCCTTGCCCACCTTTTGCGCGGCCACCTTGCGGGCGGTCACCATGGCGCCATCCTTGCCCGAAATGCCGATGGCCTTGCCGCCGGCCTTCGAAATCCAGGTGACCAGTTCCTTGTTGATCGCGCCCGAAAGCACCATCTCGGCCACTTCGGCGGTGGCCTTGTCGGTCACGCGCAGGCCGTTGACGAACTGCGATTCGATGCCCAGCGCCTTGAGCATGCGGCCGATCTGCGGACCGCCGCCATGCACGACCACCGGGTTGATGCCCACAGCCTTCAGTAAAACGATATCTTCGGCAAAATCCTGCGCCAGCGCCGGATCGCCCATGGCGTGGCCGCCGTATTTCACGACAAAGGTGCGGCCCTCATAGCGCTTGAGGTAAGGCAGCGCCTCGATGAGGGTTTCAGCCTTGGCCAGCAGGTCGGCCGTCGAAAGGGCGGGAGCATCGGACATGGCGCCAAGCCTTTACCCTTCCGCGCCGGCTTGTGAAGCCCTTTTCGCAAGGCGCGCCGGGCCTGCCGGCTATGCGCGGTCCAGCCGCCGGCCCAGCGCTACGAACACATAAATGAGCGGCGGCACGAAGATCGTGCTCAGCGTCAGCTTGGCGATGATCTGCCCGGTCATCAGCGCCCCCAGCGGCATGGGCTGACCCGAGGCGGCATCGATGACGCCGTAAAAGCTGATGGTGATGAAGATGAGCGTATCGACCACCTGCGAGAGCAGGCTGGCCACCCAGGCGCGCAGCCACAGCAGCCGCCCGTCGCCCGCCTCGGCCAGGCGCGTGAACACCGCCACGTTCAGCGTTTGCGATGTGCCGTACGAGACCAGCCCCGCCAGCTGCATGCGCGCGCCCTGCCCCAGCAGCCGGGCAAAGGCGCTCTGGTCGTTCCAGAAGGGGGCGGGCGGCACCAGATGGATCACCCCCATCAGCAGGATCATCGAGACGATAAGCGGCACGAAGCCGAAGCGCACCAGCCGGTTGGCCGTGGCCCGCCCGTGCAGCTCGGCCGTGGCGCTGCCCATCACCACCAGCAGCAGGAAGGCAAAGATACCGCTTTCGACCGCCAGATCGCCCAGCACCGGCCAGTGCCCTAGCCAGGCGATCTTGGTGCCCAGCACGCCTGCCAGCACGCACAGCCCGCCATACAGCAGCGCGCAGGCAAACAGCGACAGCGGGATCTGGCGGGTGACAGAAGGGCTTTGGGCGTGATCTTGCATCGCCTGCCTGTAGCCGCAGCCGGCCCCCGCGCAAAGATGGCACGCGGGGCGTTTACAGGAATTTGCCAGGGGGCCTGTAAGCCGGGTTCTGTGAAGGCCTGTCGTATCCGTAAGGACGCGCAGGCCAGCGGCAGCCATTCATCTAGGCGTACCGTTGCCGGCACGCTCGAGCAACCAACCCGGGCAACTGGCGCGAAACCCGCCTGCATTGGGCCGAAACCCGCCGCGCGTTGCCCCTATTCGGTTTTGCTCCGGGTGGGGTTTGCCTTGCCGCTTCTGTTGCCAGTCGCGCGGTGCGCTCTTGCCGCACCCTTTCACCCTTGCCTGCCCTTTGCCCCAAGGGGCGCCGGGCGTCGGCGGTCTGCTCTCTGTGGCACTTTCCCTCGGCTTCGGATTGCCCTTTTGCAAAGGCGCCCCTCGCCGGGCGGGCGTTACCCGCCACCCTTGTTTCGTGGAGCCCGGACTTTCCTCGGCGGGATCAAGTCCCGACGCGGCTGCCCGGCCCCCTGACGGTGCTGCCCCTAGCAGGCAGCAGCCAAGCTGGCAATCGGGCGCGGTCAGGCAGGCGCGGTCAGGCAGGCAAAGCCGGAAAGCTAGTAGGGAAAGTCCTCGTCGCCGCAGTCGTCCTCGCCCGGGTCCTCCCATGCGCCCGGATCGCTGTCGCGCGCCAACAACAGTTCGAACAGCAGCGCCCCGACCTCGCCGTCAATCTCGCCATCAATGATACGCGGGCGAAAGCGCCGCTGAAAGGCGGTTACGGCCGCGCGCCCATCGGTGATGTCATAGCCCCACCGCTCGAGGCTGAGGTAAAAGGCGCCCGGATTTTCGTGCAGCAGGCGAATGCGCGGCACCGGCGTTGCCAGCGCCAGCCCATAGCGGGCCAGCACCTCCCATTCGAACAATTCGCCAGGGTCGGTCTTGCGCGCAGGGGCCACATCGGAATGGCCCACCACATTGGCCGGATCGATATTGTGCCGTGCCATGATGCCCGCCAGCAGCGGGATCAACGCCTCCATCTGCGCGTCGGCAAAGGGGCGGTATCCCCATTCATGGCCGGGGTTGACCAGCTCGATGCCAATGCTGGCCGAATTCACATCGGTTATGCCGCGCCAGTACGAGCGCCCCGCATGCCATGCCCGCTTGTCCTCGGGCACGAGCCGCAAAACCGTGCCATCCTCGTCGATCAGGTAATGGGCCGAAACCTCGGCTGCCGGGTCGCACAGGCGCTCGATCGCCTCCTGTGCGGTCTGCATGCCGGTGTAGTGCAACACCACCATGCTGACCGGCAGCTTGCGCTCGTTCCAGTTGGGCGACGGACAGTCGCGATGGATCAGTTCATTCATCGCCTCTCCTGCGAAAAACCGTCCCTTGTGGTCCTGCCCTCAGGCCGCGGGCAGCAGCGCGCCCATGACCAGCGTGCCCTCGGCCTGCGCCAGCTGCATCATGCCGCCCTGCGCCTGCGCCATATGGGCCAGCATGGCAGCAGCAGCGGTGCGGCTCGACAGGTCGCCCGGCGCCATCCGCCCCTCGAGGGCAACGCCAATGGCCGGGTCGAAGGCGATGCGCGCGCCGGCGGCCCGCACCACAATCTCGGCGGCGGGAATGCCGTCGATCTCGCGCACTTCGGCGGCCAGGTCGATCGTGCCGCCACGCACCAGCGCATCAATGGCGATCAGCGCGAAGTTGAGCAGCGTCTTGACCGCGGGCTTGGGCAGCATGTCGGCCCCGATCGACCAGCTCAGCTGGATGCGGTCCTTGTTGACCACCAGCGCCTCGACCAGCGAACGCGCCTCGGCCACGGGGATCGAATCGCCAAAGCCGCCCGCCGCGCCAAAGGCCAGGCGGAAAAAGCGCAGCTTGTCGGCGCTGGTGCGGGCCGACTGCTCGAGCAGCTCGAAACAGCGCTCGCGCATGGCCGGGTCCTTTTCCTCGGCCAGCAGTTCAAGCCCGTTGGTCAGGGCGCCCACGGGGCTGAGCAGGTCGTGGCACAACCGCGAACACAGCAGGCTCGCCAGTTCGAGGGCCTGTTCGCGGTCGATAAGGGTGCTGGTCATTCGGTCACTCTGTCCTGGGGCGCGGATGTATCGGAACGTTCAGCCTTCGGGTCTGAGGCACGCGCACTGGCTTGGTCGAACCATTTACAGTCAACCTTTTGCCCGGCCCGCCTCGCCCTTGGCCAATGCTGTCCTTAACCGTCATCCACGCGCGTGGAAAGCGTTTCGAAACCGTCATCCCCGGCCCACCACCAGCCAATGCGCCAGAGCGAGGCAGCACCGCCACCAGGCACAGGCACGGCAACAGGTGCGGCAATGGCCCAGACCCGCCCCTGCCCGCCGGCCATGGCCGCATCGGTGGCCGAGGGCACAGCCACCCCCGAAGGGTGCGAATGATAGCACCCCACCACCGCCAGCCCGCCCGACCGGGCCGCCCGGTGCACCCCGATCAGCACCGCCGGATCGACCTCGAAATGGCGCGACGGGTCGGGCGCGACATTGGCCGCCGGCAGGATGGCGGACACCCGCACCGCCCCGTTTTCGCTGGCGCCCAGCAGCAGGCCGCAGCCCTCTTGCGGCCAGGCCGCGCGGGCGCGCTCGGCTATGGCCTGCGTAACATCCCTTGCAAGGCGGATTTCAATGCCCATCTGGGGCCTATTGAACAGGGGGGAAACTCGGTTGCAAGAGCAGATTACCGGCCGCATCATTGCCGGCGGCCGGCTGGACAAGGCGCTGGCCGATGCGGTTGCGGCCATGGCGGAGGCGCCCAACCTCTCGCGTGAGCGGGTGAAGGCGCTGATCGGCGAGGGGCAGGTCAGCATCGACGGGCGCATCGCCACCACCGCTTCGGCCAAGGTGGCCGATGGCGCGGTTTTTGCCATTACCCTGCCCGCCGCCACCCCGCTCGAGGCCGAGGCGCAGGACATCCCCCTTGTCATCGCCTTTGAGGACGAGCACCTGATCGTGGTCGACAAGCCGGCCGGGCTGGTCGTGCACCCGGCCGCGGGCAACCCCGACGGCACGCTGGTCAACGCGCTGCTGCATCATTGCCGGGGGCAATTGTCGGGCATTGGCGGGGTGGCCCGCCCCGGCATCGTCCACCGCATCGACAAGGACACATCGGGCCTGCTGGTGGTGGCCAAGTCGGACGCCGCGCACGAGGG
>DATMUT010000668.1:0-9564 GCA_035563755.1 Novosphingobium sp. | reverse complement strand
TTAGCCCCGCCTTGCGCGCGGGGAACCTTGACGCAGGGTCTTCAAGACAAACCACTGGCGAAAGTCAAGGCCTATATGCAGATGCCTTTATATAGCCTCTGAAGCAAGGCCAGCGTCAGGGACTGCTCCAAGCCGGATGCGCCCATCGTTGAAACCAGGGGCCGCGCATGAAAAACAGAACGCGTTCCAAGCCCTGCTTTTCTGGCACCCTGCGAAAGACCGCCCCTTGATGACCAGTGCAGCCACGACCATGACCGCGTTTGACCATCAGCTTGCCGCAACCGCAAGCGCCAGGGCGACAAAGCAGGCGTTCCGCGAAAACATGCGGGTCTCACTCACGATTTTGCTGGGCGCGGTCCTGCTGTTTGTCGAGCTGGGCAATACGATGGGGCAGGTCATCCCGCCATTGGCGTGCACCGCCATGCTGGGCATGGCCGTGGTGCAGCGGCACCGCCTGCTGCCGGGCCTGCCCAAATTCCTCTGGATCGGATCATTCCCCGCATTTGCCCTGATGTCGACCCTGTGGTCGGCAACGCCCAGCCTTACCCTTTACTACGCAACGCAGCTGGGCCTGACCGCGATCTATGGCTACGTCCTGTGGGCCACGCTCGACCTGCGCCAATTTATCTGCACAGCCTATGCGGCCGCCTTGCTCACCTGTCTGGTGTCGGTCGCCGTGGGCACGACCGGCCCTTCCGACAGCGGGCTGGTCCTGATCGGCATTACCGGCAGCAAGAACGCCATGGCGTCGGCGGCCAATCTGGCATTGCTGGCCGGCGGCGCCATCCTCTTCGACCGGGCGCAGTCAGCGCGCTGGCGCCTGGCCGCAATTCCGGGCGTCATACTGGGCACCTTCCTCATCGCAACCACACACGCCGCCACAACCGTCATGCTCTCGGCGCTTACGGTGGCGGGCGCAGCGTTCTTCTGGGCGATACGCTACATCCCGCGCGAATGGCGGCTGCCGCTGCTGGCGCTTTCGGCGCTGCTGCTGGCGCCGGCCGCGGTCTATCGCCACGAGTTGACCGATCTGGCGCAGGACTATGTGTTCAAGACCTTCCACAAGGACCGCACCCTTACCGGCCGAACCTATCTGTGGGACGTGGCGAAAGAGCAAATTGCCGAGCGGCCAGTGGCAGGCTGGGGCTACAAGTCCTTGTGGATGAGCTATTCGCCCGCGGCCATCGGCATGCTGCGATCGCAACAGGTGACTGACGCGCGCACGTTCAGCATGCACCAGAGCTATCTGGAGGCATGGGTGGATACCGGCATTATCGGGCTGATGCTGTTTGCCGCAACCATTGGCACAGGAACGCTGGCTGCAACGATGCGCGCGCTTTATCGGCCCAGCGTGCCGCTCGCATTTCTGGCGCTGTACCTGGCCAATCTGCTCATACGCTCGACAGCCGAAACGCTGACGGGGCCTTTCTATGTGTATTACACGCTGCTGCTGGCCCTAGTCGCCTATGCTGTGCATGGAAACCTGCGCGCAGAGAACGAACAAAGCTGAGCAAACACCCCCGCATCAGGCCAATATGGCGCAATTCGCTCGCACTTGGATCGAGATGACCTTGCCCGGACGCCCCTTGGCCTCATACCGCAGCGCAGCACACCTTTGGCGGAGAATCTCATGAGGCTTAGTCCTTCAGGCGGCAAGACCCTCGAGGAACAATTACGCCTCGCAGGTGGGCGGCCATCAGGCTTTGACTATATCCGCATCGTGCTGGCGCTGACAGTCGTGGTCTGGCACTCGGTGGTCACCTCCTACGGGCTGGGCTTTCAGGACCAGTTGCTGCTCGGGCCGGCTCGCATCGTCTTTGCCTCGATGGTGCCCATGTTCTTCGCGGTCAGCGGATTTCTCGTGTCGGCCAGCCTGTCGCGCACGCACTCCATCTTCGCCTTTCTGTCGCTGCGCGCCATCCGCCTGATACCGCCGCTGCTGGTGGCTTCGGCCGTGACGGCGCTGGCGGTGGGGCCACTCTTCACCATCACGCCACTGGGCAACTATTTTGCCGATGGCCATGTCGCTGCCTACTTCCTGAACGCCTTCGGCATCATCCGCGACCATCTGCCCGGTGTGTTCCTGAACAATCCGCTGCCCAACATCATCAGCGGCCAGCTATGGACCATTCCTTATGAAATGGGCTGCTATCTGGCGATTGCGCTGCTCTCGCTGGTGGGGCTGCTCAGGAATCGCCGGCTGTTCCTGCTGGTGGTCATCAGCCTGCAACTGGCCTTCCTCGGGCGGGCGCTTTTGGGCGGCCCCATCGTCGAGACGACAGTGCCCTCACGCACGCTCATCCTGTGTTTTCTGGCAGGGGCGGCGCTCTATCGCTACCGCGACAAGGTGCCGCATTCGCCTGCCATGGCTGTGGCTGCGGGCACTCTGCATGTAGCCCTGCTGCTAATCCCTCGCGGCAGCTATCTGCTGGCCCTGCCTGCTTCCTATCTTGTCATCTACGCCGGCCTGCTCACTCCGCGCAGGACCTGGGTGGTTACCTCTGGCGACTATTCCTACGGCATCTTCCTTTATGGCTTTGCCATTCAGCAGGCCATGATGGCCCTCTTTCCGTGGGCGCGGGCCTGGTATTGGAATTTGGCGCTCTCGGTGCCGCCCATCTGCATTGCGGCCTATGCGTCGTGGCATGTCGTGGAAAAGCACGCCCTGCAACTGCGCCATGTCGTCCGCCGTATGGAGGAACGCTGGCTGGCGTTTCGCGATGCGCAATTGCCAAGCTGGATGAAATTGGGCGCCGGCGCATTGGCCGACACCCTGCCTGTGCGCCAGTAGCAACCCAGGCCATTTGCGCTGCGAGAAGCGCAACTGCCTTGCCTAAACAGCCCGCAGTTGCGTTGACCGCGCCAGCTCACCCCACAAAGCATGGCCGCGCGACGGGAAACCACTCTTGATCGTGCGCCCATCCCAATGCCCGACGGGTCAGACACCTGCTGCGGCATAGGGTAAAGCGATTCGCAGGAAGGCCCAGAGCAACGGCCTGACTGGTGATCTGCGCGGAAAAGTCGCGCCAAAATGCCATCTTCTGCCCGTTATTAGCCCAAGCGCCCATCTGCGCCAGCCTTGAGCTTGGCTGTGACCAGACTCACAAACCGCATCCGGCGATGCGGAATGTGCTGAGCGATTCGGCATCCGAACGGCCGGCCTGACGGGCCGAAAATCACGCACGCCGCTCCCATTGGCGCAATCCGGTAACTGAAACGACCGAGCCGCACTCGACCAGCGCCTTGCGTAAAACCTCGGGCAAGCCGTCCTCGCACAAGTCCCCTGAGCGTGAACTCTGGCAGTTCGCGCCGCTGCAGGCCAGCAACTCAACCCGCCCCAATCTCGCTGGGAAGAAGAGCTGAACAACCCATGGAAAAATCGGCGCCCTCTATCCTGACTTAATTCATCGATATGGTGCAAAAATCGAAAATCCGCTCGATTGATAATTCTTTATCCGCTTAAATTGCCAAAACTCGGATAATCGGCAATTGAATCTATAAAAAATAAAATAAACAGAAAAATTCCACTGGACTTCAATTTTTTGCTTATCAAAATATAGGTATTTCTACAAAACTGCTAAATTGATCTTTAAATCCATTAACCAATCGTCGCGTCATTTATTTAGGAGGTTTATGCGAATTTGTGTCCAAGCAGAAATTGAGGTCGTACCATGACAAGCTATCTGAATGCACTTGGCCAAACGCTGTCCGACCAGGCAGCAACCAGCAATTCTTACTATGGCGCGGCACTCGGGGCCACGCTCAACGGCAGCAGCGGCAACGATCGTCTCCGCGGCAACGGCGTGGGTGACACGCTGGCCGGCGGGCTGGGCAACGACACCTATTACGTCAATTCCAGCAAAGATATTGTTGTAGAACAAGCCAATGCCGGCAACGATACGGTCATCTCGTACGTCAACAAATACACGCTGACCGCCAATGTCGAAAACCTCGTCCTGACGTCAGCCTCCTGGTACGGCGCGGGCAACTCGCTTAACAACGTCATTACCGCCACGGCAGCCCATCAGTCGATCTATGGCGGCGGCGGCAACGACGTGCTGGTCAGCACCTCGACCGACACCACGTTCATTGTTAACAAGGGTGATGGCAGCGACGCCATTTACGGTTTCGACAGCACCGACCAAGTTCGCCTGACCAATTACAACCTGCATTCCTTCAGCGATGTGCAGGCGATTATGTCGCAGGTGGGCGCCGACACGTGGCTCAACCTGGGCGGCGGCGAAAAGCTGGTCCTGCGCAACACGCAGGCCTCTTCGCTGACAGCCAGCAACTTCCTGGTCGAGCTGGACACCTCGGGCATGAAGCAGACCTTTGGCGACGAGTTCAACAGCCTGAGCCTGGTGCAAACCGGCGGCACATGGGCAACGCGCTACGGCATCGCCCCGACCAACAGCGTGCTGGCGCGCACCCTTGCCACCAACGGCGAGCAGCAGATCTACATGGACCAGTATTACAGCGGGTCCAGCTCGAGCTCGCTCAACATCAACCCCTTCTCGATCAGCAACGGCGTGCTCACCATCACCGCCGCCCCTACGCCCACGCAGGACCTGCAGTATCTGTCGAACTACGCCTACACCTCGGGCCTGCTGACCACCCGGCAGAGCTTCTCGCAGGAGTACGGCTACTTCGAGATCAAGGCCAAGCTGCCGTCGGGCACGGGCTTCTGGCCGGCCTTCTGGCTGCTGCCTGCCGATGGCAGCTGGCCGCCCGAAATCGATGTTTTCGAAACCGGTGGTTCGGACCCGAACACGGCGCTCATCACCACGCACTGGACCAATTCATCCAAGGCCAACCTGTATGAGCAGGACAAGGTCAACGTCGACACCACCCAGTGGCACACCTATGGCGTGAATTGGGGCCCTAACACCATCACCTATTACATCGATGGCGTAGCTGTGGCCGAGATTGCCACGCCTGACTCGCTCAAGGGCAAAGAGATGTACATGCTGCTGGACCTGGCCGTTGGCGGCTGGTCGGGCACCCCCACCAGCGGCGCCACCGCGCAGATGCTGGTCGACTATGTGCACGCCTATGCCACCTCCGACACCGTGTCGACGACGATCAACGGCGTTCACACGACCTACACCCCCTCTACCGTCAGCAGCGGCGTCACCACCAGCACGCCGGTCATCAGCACCCCGGTCTATATCGCCCCGCTGGCCGCCGCCGACAGCTTTGCCGCCCACGAAGGCAGCGCGCTGACCATTTCGGCCAGCAGCGGCGTGCTGGCCAACGACACGCATGATGTCAGCCTGACGCTTGCCGCCTCGGTCAAGACCGGGCCGGCCCATGGCACGCTCTCGCTGGCAGCCGATGGTTCGTTCGTCTACACGCCCACCGCCGGCTATCATGGCACCGACAGCTTCACCTATCTGGCAACCGACTCCTCGGGCCAGACCAGCACGGCAACGGCGACCATCACCGTGGCGCAGGTCAACCCCGTCGCTCACGACAACAGCCTGAGCACCGCCTACTCCACGCCGACCACAATCACCTCGGCCGCGCTTTTGGCGAACGACACCATAGACACAGGTTACGCGCTGACGATCACCGGCGTTTCGGGTGCCAGCCACGGCACTGTGGCGATGGACAGCAACGGGCTGATCACCTTCACGCCTGACGCGTTCTTCAGCGGCACCGCCAGCTTCACCTACACCGTGTCCGATGCCTATGGCGACAGCTCGCAAGGCACCGTGAACGTGTCGGTTGCCGCCGAAACGGCGCCCAAGAGCACCTATATTCTGGGCACTTCCGGCGCCGATGTCATCGACAAGCACGCCAGTTCCTATGGCTGGCAAATTGCCGGCGGCGCAGGCAACGACATCCTCATGGGCGGCGCAGGCAGCAACTCGCTCAACGGCGGGGCAGGCAACGACATCATCATCGGCGGCACCGGCAACGACACGATCACTGGCGGCGCGGGTGCCGATGTGATGACCGGCAATGGCGGCGCGGACACTTTCGTCTTCAATGCCGGCGATCTGGTCTCGATCTCCTCGGGCAGCGCCGACCGCATCACCGACTTCCTGACCGTCAGCAACAACCCGCACGACATGATCCGCTTCCAGGGCTTTGACAAATGGGCCACCTTTACGCTGGCCAGCACCAATGCCGATGGTTCCTTCACCTATCATCTGAGCGACGGCGCCTATTCGGGTGACATCATCATCCAGAGCGGCGGCACCAAGCTGACCTCGGCCGACTACGTCTTCGCCTGACAAGCAGGCAAGGCTACCGGGTCATCCAGACCCGTAATCGCCGCGCTGTGGACCCGGAAGGCCTTGCCTTTCGGGTCCACACGCTATTGGCCGCCCCGGCGCCAGCGCCCCGTTACCGCAGCAAGGGCCAGGCGGAAACGCGGCGCACGCGCATGGTGATCTGCGTGGCGGCAGGGTCGGGCGGGCCAGGCCAGCTGCCCCCCACGGCCAGGTTCAGGATGATGTACATGGGCTCGGTATAGTCAGCCGCCGCCTTCGCCTGCCCCACCAAATGGCGGTCGTAATAATAGCCCACGCTGTCGCCCTGCCACAACATGCCATAGCGATGCCAACTGCGGCTGCAGTCGCCCGGCGTCACCACATGGGCCTCCTCCTTGCGCCCGGTCGCGCCGCTGATCGTGCCCCAGTGGATTTTGCCATCGCCAATCGTCTCGGGCATGTCGATCTCGCCATGCAGGGGCCAAGGGCCCTTGGCCGGCACCACCCAGAAGGCCGGCCATGCCCCCTTCTGGCAAACCGGCAGGTCCATATCGGCCTCGAAATAGCCCTGGTGCTGCTCGAAACTGAATTTGGTGGTGAGCAGACCGCTGGCCCATTGCCGGCCAAACATGCGGGCCTGCAATGCCGGTGACACCTTGCGCGCGGTAATGGTCAGGCCCTGCGGCCCGGTCGTGAACGGATTGATGCCCAGCGGCGCGCCATTATCGGTGCCCCGATAGTCCGCATCGACCGCCAGCGACATGGCGCTCATCGCGCGGTTGGCGGGCGCGGCCGGGCCGCCATCGCCCTTGACCGTGCGCCAGCGATGCGGGTGGGCGGGGCGCGTCTGGTCGGTGCCGGCGTCGAAGTGGGCAAAATCCTCGTCAAAGCTGGGCGGGCCGAATGTGCCCGGATCGATAACGGCCGGCAGCGCTGCGACAGGTGCCGCATAGGCCGCGCCGCGCCCGCCCCAGGCGGCCACGCACAGCGCAGTGGCCACCAGCACCACAAAGGCGCAGGCCCGCGCGGGGCTGATCGGGGCCGCACTGGCGCCCGGCTTGGTCGTAAGCGATTCCTGCATGACGGTCCTTCTTGCTGCCCTGTCTGCAGCCCCTGCCGGCTTATTCCCTACTGGCCACGCCGCGTCCAAACCTGACACCTCCGTATCCGAGCAAAGCGGGTCTTGCCTCTGGGCGCCGGCACCGCTTGCGTGCTGCCGGATCAGGCGATACGCCTGCCTGCGGGACGCGCCTCTCCCTCTCTTCAGGGCGCATCGAGGGCACGAGGCAGGCTTTGAAAAACATTGCGATTTTCGGCACGGGCAGCGCCTTGCGCGATCTGCTGAGCGTTTTGCCGGGGGATGTGCACATTCTGGCGCTGGGCGACAACAATGCCGCCCTGCACGGGCAGGCGGTGCTGGGCCACAAGGTGGTGGCGCCCGAGGCGCTGGCCGCCCTGCCCTTCGACCTGTGCATCATCGCGGCGCGCGCGGTCGATCCGATCCGGGAGCAACTGACCGCGCTTGGCGTGCGGCCCCAGCGCATCGCAGCCTATTACCCCAGCTATAGCGACACGCTGGCCACCAGCATCGGCGCCGATACCGCCCGCATCAACGCATGCCTGGGGCTGGCGCTGCCGCTGCCGGGCATTGCCACCATGTACATGTGGCCTGACAGCACGCCCGCCCTGCCCGCGGGCGGCCCGGCCGATTTCGTGCGCCGCCACGCCATCAAGCTGGCCGCCGAAATGGTCGAGGCGCGCGGCGTTGCTGGCGCGATTGCCGAACTGGGCGTCTATCAGGGCGAGACGGCGGCCTTTCTCAACCGCCTGTTTGCCGGGCGCGACCTGCACCTGTTCGACACGTTCGAGGGGTTTGCCGGGGCCGATGTGGCGCGCGATACCGCCGATGGCTATTCACAGGCCCATGCCGGCGATTTCCGCGATACTGATGCCCAGCGCGTGCTGGCGCGCATGGAAACGCCCGCCAATGTGCACATCCACAAGGGGTTTTTTCCCGACACCGCGCAGGGCATCGAGGCGCGCTTCGCCTTCGTCAGCCTCGATGTCGACCTGTACGCGCCAACGCTGGCCGGCTTACACTGGTTCTACGAGCGGCTGAACCCGGGCGGCTACATCTTCATCCACGACTACAACAATGCGCGCTACAATGGCGTGCGCGGCGCGCTCGATGCATTTCTGGCGCAGGTGCCGGCCGTGGTCGTGCCATTGCCCGATTTTGCCGGGTCGGTGGTCATCGGGAAATAACGGGCGTGCGAGGAACTGCCCCCTCGCACGCCTCCATTCAGGCTCAAACGCCCATGCAGAGGTACTTGATTTCCATGTAGTCATCGAGGCCATGACGGCTGCCCTCGCGGCCAAGGCCCGACTGCTTGACCCCGCCAAAGGGCGCCACCTCGGTGCTGATCAGGCCGGTGTTGATGCCGACCATACCCGCCTCGAGCGCCTCGGCCACGCGCCACACGCGCGACAGGTCGCGGGCATAAAAATAGGAGGCCAGACCAAACTCGCTGTCATTGGCCAGCGCAATGGCCTCTTCCTCGTCCTTGAAGCGGATGACGCCGGCCAGCGGCCCAAACGTCTCCTCGCGCGCCAGCAGCATGGTCGCCTTCACATTGGCCACCACCGTGGGCTGGAAAAAGGTGCCGCCCAGATCGCCACGCTCGCCGCCGGCCACAACCGTTGCGCCGCCCGCCAAAGCGTCGGCCAGATGCTCCTCGACCTTGGCCACGCCCGCCTCGTCGATCATCGGGCCAACGGTCACGCCCTCGTCGAGGCCATAGCCCACTTTCAGACCCTTCACGCGGGTCGCCAGCTTGGCCACGAACTCGTCGTACACGCCTTCCTGCACGTAGAAGCGGTTGGTGCACACGCAGGTCTGCCCGGCATTGCGGAACTTCGAGATCATCGCGCCTTCGATGGCCGCATCGACATCGGCATCATCGAACACCAGGAACGGCGCATTGCCGCCCAGCTCCATCGACAGCTTCTTGATGGTCGGCGCGCTGGCTGCCATCAGGTCGCGGCCGATCTCGGTGCTGCCGGTAAAGGTGAGCTTGCGCACCACGGGGCTCGCGGTCAGCACGCCGCCAATCGCGCGCGCCGAGCCGGTCACCACGTTGAACACGCCCTTGGGCACGCCAGCCTCTTCGGCCAGCGCGGCCAGCGCCAGCGCCGAGAACGGCGTTGCCGAAGCGGGCTTGAGCACCATGGTGCAGCCCGCCGCCAGCGCCGGGGCCAGCTTGCGGGTGATCATCGCGCAGGGGAAGTTCCACGGCGTGATCGCGGCGACCACGCCCACCGGCTGCTTGAGCGTCACGATGCGGCG